>NZ_JBDMZG010000059.1:0-8355 GCF_039769035.1 Pacificibacter sp. | reverse complement strand
TACGCCCAAACCGCGTAAGCAATGATCTCGCGGGGGTAGCGGAAGCCTTTCAGGCGCAGCATATGGGTCGGAATGTTCATGGGACCGACATAGCTTGATCAAACCCGGCCAACAACTTGGCAATACCGGACGCAGCACTAAAAATACATGACACCTCAGGAGGGCCAGACCACCCTGAACCCTTGATGAGTGGTGGCACTGTCAGGTGATGTGCCTGAGCGCGCCGCGATCCTATAACGAAAGCAATAGGATTGATGACACAGGAACGAACCGCCTTTGGAGAGCTTGTACCCCTTCATGCCTGCCAGTCTTTGGCGCACATGTTTCTTGAGCGATTTGATACGGTAGGGCTCGGCGGTCCATTCCCAGACATTGCCCACCACGTTGTATAGACCAAAGCCGTTCGGTTCGTAGTGTCGGGCCGGCGCTGTGGTGATGAACCCGTCCTTGGCTGTGTTCACCTCGGGAAAGCGGCCTTGCCAGATATTGCAAGGTTGGAAATCGGTATCATTGGGTTCTTGATTGCCCCATGGAAATTTCACATCACCCTTGCCGCCACGGGCCGCAAGCTCCCATTCCGCTTCACTTGGAAGTCGCCCGCCAACCCATTGCGCGTAGGCCTGCGCATCATTCCATGAGATTTGAACCACCGGATGATCTTCATGCCAAGCTTGCGCTTTTGTGCCCGGCCCGTTTATGTCGCGCCAGTTGGCCCCGTCCACACGGCGCCACCACTCGACCTCCGCAACACCTTGGGTCGCGCCAACGCTGTCCGGCACTTGCGCCCAGAAAACAAATGACCAGCCGAAACGTTCGGCTTCGGTCACATAACCAGTGGCGTCGATGAATTCAGAAAACTGGGCGTTGGTGACTGTGGTTGCGCCAATCCTGAACGATTTGACGCGCGTTTCGCGCACTGGATCTTCGCCATCCTCAGGAATTTCTGGCGTCCGTGTGCCGACCAAAGCCTTTGCACCCGAAATCACAATGGCATCCGGCGCCACGCGTAGAGCAGCCGATTTGACCACTTCCGCGGTTGTTGGAGGATCTGAATGCGTTGATCGGGCTGGCGCGCAACAGCTTTTACGAGCTTGAATAATGGTCATATGACACCTTAAGAAATCGGCTATCCTTTGCCAATGTGGTTCGTGCGCCCTGTCAGTATTCCGGCAACTGTCACCGTCAAGATGATACGGAAGAGATGGTGCGTTGTGACCAACACAGGTGTCACGCCAAGGCTGAGCGCCACAAGGCTCATCTCGGTTACCCCCCCCGGAGCAAAGCTGATCAGCAGTGCCTCAAATGTCATAGGAACCGCTCGTTCGAGCAGCAATGCAAAACCCGAAGCGATAGCGAGGGTCGCGCCAACAGACAAAACACCAAGAGAAAATGCAGACAAAAGTCGTCTTGGGGTGGAGCGGGCAAAATTCGAGCCAAGCGCGGAGCCGACCACCAATTGTGCAACACTGACCAGCATGTCAGGGCCATTCAAATCAATAACGCCGGTGGCCTGAAAGATAGCCGTCAAAACCAAAGGGCCTATTAAAGGACCGGCAGGAAGTTTTAGTAAAGAGCCGAGCATAATGCCGATTGGCACCAAGACAGAAAACAGCATCCAATCCTGCCACTCAGCGGCGGCCCTTTCCAGCGTTTTTCCGGCTGCACTGCCGACGATTTCATCCGTGAACAACTGAAAAAGCAGGGGTACCGAAACAATCACCAAGACGATTCTAACAAAATGCTGGAGGCTGAGCGCCTCCACATCACCGCCCGCTTTTTCACCCAGTGAAACCGCTTCGATCAGGCCACCGGGCATGGCAGCGTATTTCGCCGTGACGCTGTCAAACCCACCGATCCGACGGAATATTCCAAAGTTGACGATTTGCGCAATTGCTAAAAATAACACCATGGCGGGCAAAGTGATGGCAAGGTCAGAAGCGGCGTTCAGCGCATCAGCGTTGAAAGTCGTTCCGATCATAATGCCAATGACGGCGATGAAGACATGGCGCAGACGGGCCGGAAACCACAGCCGTTCACCAGTGCGGGAAAATGTAGTCAGTGAAACTGTTGCCGACATCGCCATGCTGCCAAGCAGGAAAGGGATCGGCAATCCGAGCCACTGCGCCAGCAATGCGCCAACCGTCCCCGACCCGAGGATCACGGCCAATTGTAGATATTTCTTCATAGCCATTTCAGTGTTGCCTGCTGGGTGAAAGGCCACGGCGGACACCCCCTGCGCCGCTCATATCCATTGGGGTGCGTGCATCGTTTTTCTTTGATCGGTTTACGCATGTCGCTATTGCCTGATATTTGCCAATGCATCTCGCTCTATCCACAACTACAAACGTGGCCGTCACATACGCATACGTGGCACTTTGTTCGGGTCAAGTTTCAGGTCCACAATAATTGGCCCTGTCCGAGCGTGGATTGCTTTGATCGCAACTTCAAGCTCTGCGGGCGACGTCACTTCCACGCCTTGTCCGCCAAGGGATTTGGATACATCTGCGAAACAAGGCCATTCAAATTCGGTGAGCGCTGGATCCATGTCCCGATCCAACATCTGAATATGCTCGGCGCCATAGGCTGAATCGTTGCAGATAATCACAATAAGATCACAGCCCGTTCGCACAGCAGTGTTGAACTCGTTCGCGCCGCCCATCATGAAACCTCCGTCCCCCATAAAGAGAACAACTGGCCGGGACGGATCGCCATGGGCCGCGCCAATCGCTTGCTGCATGCCTTGTCCAATAGCTGCAAAGTTATCGCTCATATGGAAACTATTGGGATCGGGCACGCCCACACGGCACCAAACTTCTGTAATATAGCGCCCCCCATCTGTGAGCATGATCCGGTTCTCAGGCAGTGTCTCGTTCAAACGATCAAGAGCATATTCAAGGTTGATGCGTCCATCGGAGGACGCCTCTGGATTTCCCTTCGGGTGTGCTGCAATATCGTGCGCAGGCAGTTCCTTGGCAAATCCCGAGGGAACCACCTCTGCTTCGTCCATCCAATACAGAATGTTGTCAGCGGTTTGGCCAGAATCCGCGATCAGGACCGCATCAGGCTGGTAGAAGGTGCCTATGTCGGACTGACTGTTGTTAACTTGGATAACGCGCTTTCCTTTTAGCAACGCGCCACGATCTGTCGTCAGGAAATGCATCCATGCACCAAAGGCAATGATGCAATCGGCAGCCCCGATAACGTCAAGGGCTTCAGAAGTGCTCAAAGTGCCGAAGTAGCCAATATTGTTGGGGTGACCTGCGAACAAGCCGGTGCCCTTCAACGTTGTTGCCAGCGGTGCCTCCAATCTTTCGGCGAGCGCGATTAACTTGTCCTTGGCCCCGACTGCGCCCGCTCCAGCAAGGATCAAAGGCCGCTTTGCGGAAGCTATCATTCCTATGGCTTCTTCATGAACGGGGCCTTCGGTTATGACAGTCGCGGCTTCGTGAAATGGGAAGATAACTGTCTCATACTCCACTTCTGACCACATGAAATCAGAGGGGATATTCACAACAATGGGTCGTCTTTCCTTGCGGGCGCGGTAGAATGCAGTCGCGACATCCCGTGCAGCCGTTTCGGGAGATTTCACCTGCTCGAACCCTGCACCAGTGGCTTTTACGACCTCGCGCTGGTCAATATTCTGGGGATGAAACGGGGCTGTCACAGGCGTATCACCGCACAAAAGGACCATAGACCGACGGGCAACCACGCCTTCCCTAAGGGCCGTAAAGCAATTTGTCAGGCCCGGGCCTTGGGTCACTGTCGCAACGCCGACGTTTCCAGTGACTTGCGTGTAGGCCTGAGCCATCAGAACTGTGCCGCCCTCGTGGGCTGCAGGAACCATCGTTCCACCGCATCCGTTAACAAAGTGGTTTGCCATGAAAAGGTTGGCGTCGCCCACCAAGCCAAACATGGTCTCAATGCCATGATCGCGCACGGACTGTGCGATGGATTGGTGCATATACATTTTTTTATCTGACATCTTCTTGTTCCTAGAAAAGGATGAACTGTGTCGCGCGGTACGCTCAGTTTCACCTGAAAACTTCACTTTGAGTGTGGCTGCTAATTTGGCGTTTTGTTGGTAATGCTCTGCCGAACTATTGAAAAATTGCACCAGATCGTAAGCAGCGCTTTAACTTGAATCTAGGCGTGCGAATGCCGCCGCAACCTCTGTTTCGTCCCAGAACCCGACCAGAATACCCCGTCTGATCTCCGGTTTCCGCTCCTCAATAAAGGCTCCGGTCTGCGTGATGCGGGCGGAAGTGCCATAGGCCCATTCCATGACGCGCGCTTGCATACGGGCACGCTGCGCCTCAAAGGCCGGATCTGTTCCTAGGTCGTTGAGTTCCTGTGGGTCTGTGTCCAAGTCAAACAAGATTGGGCGCTGACCGGGGCAATAAACGTATTTCCAACGTCCGTCGAACGCCATCACCATCCGACAGTTTGACATCGGTTGCCCAAGTTTGGTGCGCGCCGCAGTACGGGAGTAATCGGCCTCGCTAAAGGCACAATCACGCCAGTCAACATCTTGGCCATGCAGCAACGGCATCAGTGATCGGCCCTCAAGGATATGCGATTGCATCTCGCCTCCCATGAAATCCACAATCGTGGGAACAAGATCAATCGCTTCGGTGAGCCGTGCGTCAACACTGCCGCGGTTAGCGTCCGCTTCGGCCGAAGGGTCGATCACAATCAGTGGCACCTTAACAGAGGCATCGTGGAAGAACAGTTTTTCGCCCATCCAGTGATCCCCCAGATAATCGCCATGATCTGAGGTGAAAATGATCAGTGTATCGTCCAGCTTGCCGCTCTTTTCCATCCACGCCATCAACCGCCCGATGTGGTCATCAATCTGTGTGATTAGCCCCATGTAAGTGGCGATCACTTGCGCGCGGTGATCTTCCCTTTTGTAGGCGGTGGAGTAACGCACTTCCGTATTGATGGCATGCACCGGATGCGCCTTTTCGCGCTCTGCCTCGGATCGGACGGGTGGGATGACATCGGCCGCACTATACATTTTGTGATAAGGCGCAGGGGCGACGATCGGCCAATGTGGCTTGATATAACTCAGATGCAAACACCAAGGCGCATCGCCGGCTTGATCCATAAACTCAATCGCACGATTGGTGCTGTAGGCGGTCTCGGAATGCTCTTCGGGAATGCGGGCAGGCAAATGACAGTTCTCATTGAGCCACCCGTTTTTGATCGCACCATCCGTATCAACAACAGAGGCCGCCCAATCCTGCCATGGGCTGATCCCATCAAACCCATTTTTCTTGAGATAATCATTATAGTGGCTTGGCATCCTGATACCTGGAGGATGCAACCCGTCCAGTCTATCCCAAACTTCAAAACCGCCTTCGGCGATGTGCTTGCCTTTTGCGCTTGCCGGATCAATGCCGAGCCGCGCCATCCCCTCTATGTCAGCTCGCATATGGGTCTTGCCGCACAGCACCGCCCTGCCCCCAAAGGTTTGGAGATGATCCCCCATCGTCCACTCACCAACACGCAATGGAACGTTGTTATAATCCGCTCCATGACTGCGCACATATCGGCTTGTATAGGTGCTCATCCGGCTTGGCCCACAGATGGGTGATTGCACATAACAGCGCTCAAACCGCACGCCCTTCGCAGCCAAAGCGTCAATATTTGGCGTGCGAATTGTCGGATGGCCCGCACATCCAAGGTAGTCGGCACGCAGCTGGTCGCACATGATGAAGAGTACATTTTTGGTCATATCAGTCTTTCAGTGATTTCAGATCAATAAGGCTGCGCGCGCCTATTTGGATCATGTTATTTTCAAGATCGCCGCGAAGGATGTCATAGGCGTGATCGGCCCCGATCGCGCCAAGAGCACTCACGGCATACAGAAATCCACGCCCAAGGAAGCAAAAATCCGCGCCGAGTGACAAGGCACGCAGAATATCGAGCCCGCCGCGAATACCGCTGTCAAACAGAAGAGGCACGCGGCCTGCGACCTTTTCCGCGATAGCTGGTAAAGCCTCAATCGCGGCGGGCGCGCCATCAAACTGCCGTCCACCATGGTTCGAAACCCAAACTGCGTCAGCGCCGTGCGCGATAGCCGCATCTGCATCCGCCGGATCCATCAGACCCTTCAGCACCAAATTGCCATCCCAAGCCGCACGAATTCGGTCGAAATAATCCCAATCGGGGCGACCATCAACGATGTTACCTATCAACTTTGCGCCTTCGCTCATCTGATCAGCAGGGAAATAAGCTTCGAGCGTTTTGAAACGCGGCTGCCCATGTTTCAAAGTCGCCAGCGCCCAGAACGGGCGTTTAGCCACGCGCCACAAGGTTGCGGGGTCCATCTTGGGTGGCACTGTCAGACCTGCCGCAAGTTGGCGTTCGCGACGACTGCCAACGGGAACATCTACCGTAATAATCAGCGTTTTGATACCCGCCGCTTTGCTGCGTTTCAGCAAGTCATCCAACACATCGGCTTCTTTAGGGCAATAGATTTGCATCCACGCATTGGTCTCCGCGCGTTTTGCCACCTCTTCGGGGGTTTCATTGGCGACCATGCTCAGCCCGTATGGGATATTCTTGGTGCGTGCCATGTCGGCCAAAGCCAGTTCCGCTCCCGGCCACATCAATCCGGACATGCCGACGGGCGCAATCCCAAACGGTGCTGAAAACTCCGCCCCCAGAAGGGTGCATTTGATGTCAGGCGTATACCGCCCGCCCATGACGCGAGGCATCAGGTGAACGGCATCCAAGGCAACACGGTTGCGATCAACCAGACGTTCCATGCCTGTGCCGCTGTCCAGATACTCCCAAGCAAAATGCGGGATACGTTTGCGCGCCCGCTCTGCAAGGTGCCAGATCGACGGAAATTGATTTGCGTTATCCATCGGTCAAGCAGGCCCCACTGGAACGCGGTTCGGACCGATATCATCGGGGCGTGCGGCCAGATATCCTTCCAACACCTTGCGTCGGTCGGCGTAGCTTGGGTTTTCGAACACATTCACCATTTCATGGGGGTCGTTGGTCAAATCGTACATCTCGCCATCCCCAGAGCGCATATCCATCGTCAGCTTGTCGGACTTGGTTCGCACGCCGCGCAAGGACAGCGCGACACCCACGCGGTTTGGCAAAAGCTCCCATTCGCACATGGCAAAATCGCGGGTCTCTCCCGTGCCATCAAAGAAGGGACGCAAGCTCTGCCCATGCTGGACCTGCTCTGCCTCAACCCCCGCCAGATCAAACATCGTTGGCCCGACATCCATATTGGAAACCGGTTCATCCACTACCTGACCCGCAGGCACATTGGGGCCTTTGACCAACAACGGAATCCGCAGCAGGCCTTCGTACAGCATGGGCCCCTTCAACACGAGACCATGATCACCCAGCCAATCGCCGTGATCGGCAGAGTAGATGACATAGGTGTTCTCATTCAAACCCGCCTCACGCAGCGTGCTCATGATGCGTCCGATATGGTGGTCGATCAACGCGATCTGGCCGTAGGTATTGGCGATGATCTCTCGCAACTGATCGTCGGTCTGTTGTTCGATCCGCGAATAGGCCTGCCGTATCTTGATCGATTCCGGATCACCCTGCGGTGTGTTTTCAAGCGCGGCCCTATGCCACCACGGGCGGTTTTCCAGATCGCGGGTCCGGTGTTCGGGCAGGTCCACATCCTTTGGGTCGTGTAGGTAGGACCACGGTTCGGGGCAGTCAAAGGGATGATGCGGATCGGGAAAGCTGATCCAAGTCATGAACGGTTTATCAGTGTCACGCCCGTGGTTGATCCACTCAATCGCGCGGTCCGCTGTCCAAGGCGTGTTATGATAGGCCAAAGGGAGCTGACTGTGCCACGTTTGCGCAGCACCCTTAGTGTCGCGCCCGCTCTGTTTGTAAAGCGCGTTCAATTCGTCGCCGCGCCCTGACCCGTAATAGAACCGCTCAAAATGCTGTCCACGCGGGGGCTTTTGTGGCGTGAACCAGTTGTGGCCGTGGATCATCGTCTCGACATGCTGAAAGCCCATGTAAGGCCCGTACCAATCGTCTGCGTAGTCTTCGGACGACAGCACGCTTTCCGGGGTCCCCGTCTTGTGGCGTGCGTCATAGCTGGAAAAATGCGCCTTGCCGAAATAGGCCGTCTCATAGCCTTGCGCACCTAAAGTGCCGGCAAACCCTTTTTCACCCACCTCTGGATCAAGATCGATCCCGTTGTCATGCACGCCATTTGTCCGACACAGCTGCCCCGTCAGGATCGATGCCCGAGACGGTTGGCACACGGGTGAAGGACAAATCGCTGATGTAAACCGCGTCCCCTCGGATGCCAGTTGATCCAGATGCGGCGTGCGCACTTTGCGACCCTCGACGCCCAAG
>NZ_JBDMZG010000058.1:0-3377 GCF_039769035.1 Pacificibacter sp. | reverse complement strand
TCAAGCTGGGGATCAAGTGCGTCACGCTCGGTCTTTGGTCCAACCAGAATGTCTACAGCTGCAAATCCTGAGGCGAGTGCCGCCAGTATCTCGGCATGACCAAAGCCCGATAGTGCGTTGACTTCCATCGGAATCACATGCGCTGGTAGCCCGCGCCCATGGCGTGCTGACAAGCTGATCATTTCCGCGCCGTGGGCGTCATGCACCAAAAGCGTGGCATCCTTGCCACCCGCATTGCGGTAGGCCGTGGCCAGCGTGTTGATACGGCGAAAGATGTGGTCGACGGTTGGCATGTCATAGCTGATAGCACCCGAGGGGCAGACAGCGGCACAGGCTCCACATCCCGCACAGATCATCGGATCGATGCTGACATGTTCGCCTGCGGATACAATAGCCCCGGTCGGGCAGACGTTCAGGCAATTGGAACAGGCCGGTTTTTCAGCCCGCGAATGGGCGCAAAGCGTTGGCTCCATCCGAACGTAAAGCGGTTTTTCAAAGGTCCCAACAAGCTGGCTTGCGGTAAAGACGGCATGCGCCACTGCGGGTTGGCTTTTGGGATCGGCCCGCAGGTAACCATCACGTTTTTCGGGGGCCGGAAACAACGGTGTGCCACCGGTAAGGTCAAGGATGATATCGCAATGCGACAGCGCGCCATCGCGCGGTGCCGTCAAGCCCGGTGTGCCGCGACCGCCCACAAGGCTTTGCTGGAAGGAATCAATTTTGACTTCGAATTGTCCAATAGTACCAGAGGCTTGCTTGAGTTTTCCAAGCACAACATCGTACTCATGTGTCGGTACTATATCCTCGCCGGACGTCAGCAGAACCGTCACTGACAACACTTCGACCAGCGATTGGGCAGTTGCCAGCGCGACGTCGGGGGCACCTGTTATCAGGCATGTGCCTTCGGATATCACATCAACTGATCTGTAGGTTGGTTCCGGTAGCATCCCATCGGCAATAAGAGCCGCCATTTTGGGTGTGGTGGGGGCCGTGTCGTCAGTCCAACCGGCACGATCTCGGATGTCGATGAATTGCGGCGCGCCGACTTCCAACTCTTCGGCGACTTCGGCAAATCTTTGGGCTTCCTGAAGGCAGGCGATGACCACGTCACCTGCTTCGATGGCTTTGGCCGCAATGTCGATCTGGCTGGTGCACAGGCTGGTGTGGCAGCCCGCACAGGCCAGTCCGGTCGCTTTGCTCAACGCCGCAGCATCAACCGTTTGGGAGCTAAGGCAGTCACATAGAATCAGAGTTTTTGACATAATCATTCCCAGGATTTGCAGCACAGTCTTTGGTATAGTTACGCAGGATTGAGCGGTGCAGTAAACCGACAATTGCGCGGCAGGCTGATCTAAAATTGTGTACATCTTTGGCGTGATGGGCTGACTGAGGGGTTAGCCGAAAGTATATTGCTAGTCTTTTCATCGTTATAAGGTCTCCGATTTTGCTTGACCCCATCGCCATAGAATTTTTTGTATACAATTGCATATTGGGGCTTTGTAAATCGGTGAAAGTATTCCATCATAGGGATAGGAATTTAGAAAGGCCCGTTGATTGAAGCTAGCGTACCCCAATGCTCAATCTCTACCGCTTGGTGTTGTTGTCAGGCGCACACCGGGTGTGACCCGTTGGGCAAAGTTTGCTTGGACAGTGTCGTCAGTTTTGCCGGGGGCTGCTGCGGCGGATTGGAAAGTGATGCGGACCGAAGGGGATGTGACCGAATTTCACGCCGCGACACTTCCTTTGACGCTGTATGTGTCGGATACTGAGGCATATGCTCATGAACTTCAGGCGCGTGTACCTTCTGTCTATGTTGTGCTGCGCCAAAATGAACAAACCGATGATCTGCCTTGGGCGGTCGCCCTTGTGACGGCCTCCCCCTATGAGGCGCAAGATTATTGCGATTCTGCCGAAGAACTGGTCGAGAAGATACCAATGCCGGAAGGTCTTCACAGCTGGATCGCAAGCTTTGTCGATACTTATTACGAAGAAGAAGCATTTGTGAAACGCCGCCGTGACAAGACGCGGGTTGACCGCGTTGATGACGGCATTGGTGATGCACGCATCCGTCAGGCCAGCGATGTCTACCGCGCACCGCGCCGCAAAGAGGTGTCGAGTTGAGCAAAGTGCAATCCGCCTGGTCGCGGCGCAAGGCTGCTGTTGCCGCTGAAGCCGTCGCCGAAGATCGCGCCGTAGAAGATGCTGTGATTGCTGAACAGCATGAGGCGTTGGCAGAAAAGACCGATGTCGAGATTTTGGAAGAGCTGGGATTGCCCGATCCTGACGCGATGGTGCAGGGCGATGACTTTAAGGTGTTTCTCAGCAAAACTGTACCGGCACATCTGCGCAAACGCGCGCTGCGCAAGCTTTGGCGCAGCAATCCTGTTCTGGCCTGTGTGGACGGATTGAACGACTATGATGATGATTACCTGACAGGCAGCTATGGGCAGGGCCCGATCAGCACGACCTATCAGGTCGGTAAGGGCATGTTGTCTCATCTGCTGGAAATGGAGCGTCAGAAAGAAGCGCTGTTGTCGCAGATTGAGGAAGACGCGACATCGGAAGTTAACGAGGAACATCTTGACTCAGAGGAGCAAGAAGGTCTTATAATAACCCAGATTGATGCGATATTGCCTTTAGAGTCGGAAATCGAAATGCAGGAAGCTGAGCCAATGATGCCCACACCGCGACGCATGACGTTTCATTTTGAGGATGACACCCCATGAATGTTGCATCGCCAATTTTAGATGTGTCGCAAGAAGATCGCTTGCGGGCTGATCTTTATAACTATCTTGGTCTGATGCTGTCCGCGCCGCCCGATCAAATGCTACTTGAGCAAACGGCTGCGCTGAAGGGCGATGAAACACTACTGGGTGAGGCGATTCAGGGCCTCGCGCGGGTCGCGAAAGTGTCCAAGCCGAAGACCGTGCAAACCGAATTCAATGCGCTGTTTATTGGGTTGGGCAGGGGCGAGCTTCTGCCCTATGCCAGCTATTATTTGACCGGTTTTTTGAATGAAAAACCATTAGCTAACTTGCGCGATATGATGGCAGCCTTTGGCATGGCTCGGGCCCCAGATAATTTTGAACCCGAGGATAATATTGCATCCCTGATGGAAATGATGGCCGGAATGATTGTGGGGCGTTTTGGCAGTGTAGCAAGTGTTGAACGGCAAAAGCAGTTTTTCAACTCTCACGTTGGCACTTGGGCAGTACATTACTTTACTGATTTGCAAGCTGCGAAATCATCGGTGCTTTATGCATCTGTTGGGGCGGTGGGAAGCGCGTTGATGGACATTGAACGTGAGGCATTTCGAATGATGGCAAGCTAAAAGATTTGCCAAACAAACGGTGGTTAGGCCCGCCAAATAGGAAAGG
>NZ_JBDMZG010000057.1:0-12860 GCF_039769035.1 Pacificibacter sp. | reverse complement strand
GAGAACGTCTTTGCAGGCGTTGATCTGGGCTATGACTTGGGTGACGGTAGCTTCGGGTTTGGCGTGAGTGGTGGCGCCGTGAAAACGGCTGAACCTGCTGAACCTAGTGTCAACGATGCCCAGGATAATGATGGTGAGGCAACTGGAGCCGTTGGGTTTTAGAGTTTAGTCAAGCTCGCCACACTCTAAGCCGCCTAATCTTGGCACATGCTTCCAGCGCACCCGCGTTGGGCGCATTGTTCGTTAAGTGCGACGCACGATTCGACGGGGCTGTTGCGTTCGAGCGCGGCTCAGGCGTTTGTGTCGCCAAATCCGCCCATGCGTTTGGCCCATTGGAAGGCGACGATGGCGCCTTTGAAGCGGGGCAGTAGGAACAGGGACAAGGACACGGTGCCGGTGGCGAAGAAGGCGATCATCATCAAGGGATCGGGGCGAAACTCCGTGTAGGCCCAGCCCATGAGCGGCGCCATCAGGTGGCCGACGATCAAGATGGTCAGATAGGGCGGGCCGTCGTCTGCGCGGTGGTGGTGAAACGCTTCGTTGCACACTGGGCATTCATCGCGCACCTTCAGATAGCCCTTGAGCATCGGACCATTGCCACAGGACGGGCAGCGGCGTTTCCACCCGCGCAGCAAGGCAGGCTTCATCTCGCGTTCGGGTGCATCGGTTGCATCCAAATGGGTCGGGGCGTTTAGGACGGTATCAGTCATGCGTTTGCCTTTGTGATTTAGGCCAATGTGCTTTGAGCATCATTCTAAGGGTTCAATATATACGCAAACCGATGCGTCATGTCCTTGCGTCCGGTTGTCGCGCAAAGGTGTCGGAAATATATTCAATGAAACGCGTGTGTTGTACGATTTATGCGCAGATCACGACGGAAAATGCCCGTGTGTTCGTTTTACTTATCACAAGCGCGCTGCAGACGACATGGTCTGCGCCGCGCAGCAATAACAAGGTAAGGACGACATCTTATGAAACGTAAAGCACTCATTTCCGCCGTCGCATTGGTCGCTGTATTTGGCTCTGCCACTGCCAGCTTTGCCCACGGTGGCAAAGGCGGGCGCATGGCCGCAAGTGGCATGACGCCAGACTTCGCGACCTTGGACGCGAACAGCGATGGCAAAATCACCCAAGCTGAAATCGATGCGCTCAAAGCCGCACGCTTTGCGGCGATGGACACAGACGGCAATGGCAAGATTTCTGCGGAAGAATTCGCAGCAGGTCGCAAGGCCAAATCCGAAGAGCGTGCTGAGAAGTTCGAAGAGCGCAAAGCCAAGATGATCGAGAAAATGATCGAAAAGCTCGATACGGATGAAGATGGCGAAATCTCCGCTGATGAAATGGACGCGATGGGCAAGAAGTCCATGATCGAGCGTTTGGACACAGATGGCGACGGCACCATTTCCGAAGAGGAATTCGAAAAGATCAGCAAGCGCGGTCACGGCAAAGGCGGTAAAGGTGGCAAAGGCAAAGGGAAGTCTGAGTAAGCCACGTGCCTAAACCATGGGCCTAAACCCAAAGGCCGAAAGCAAAGGCCAAAACCAAAGGGCAGGGCGCAGACCGCGCCCGCCCATGTCAGCACTTGCCCGCCCAAGCCCGCACTTGCCAGCGTCCGTAAGAGGCGCGACAGTCTTTGAAATTGCGTAAACAGGACCAACCACCATGGACGCCGATCTTTTCACGGGTTACGTCTGAGAGGCCATGAATATGCCTTTTGACGCCCTTAATGATGCTTCCGACGACGCATTGCTCATCGCCTTTGGCAATGGGGATCGCGGCGCGGCGCGCGTGTTGACCGAACGCCATGCTCCGCGGGTCATCGGCTATGCTGCGCGTTTGTTGAAGGACCGTGCCGAGGCCGAAGACGTGGCGCAAGATGCAATGATGCGTCTGTGGAAAATCGCGCCGGACTGGCGTGTGGGCGAGGCGAAGGTCTCGACGTGGCTGTACCGCGTGGTGACCAACCTGTGTACGGACCGTTTGCGCAAGAAACGTGGCGCTGGGCTGGATGAAATCGCGGAACCTGAGGACGATAAGCCCTCACAAGAAGCGGTGTTGATGCAAAAACAAAGGGTGGCTGCGCTCGACCGCGCGCTGCACACCTTGCCCGATCGGCAAAGAGAAGCGGTTGTGTTGCGCCATATTGAGGGGTTCTCAAACCCTGAAATAGCGCAAATATTAGAGATAGGCGTCGAGGCGGTTGAAAGTTTGACCGCGCGGGGCAAACGCGCACTGGCAAAGGCCTTGGCCAACCAGCGCGAAGAATTGGGGTTTGAAGATGACACAGCGTGATGATCTGCTCAGCGATGCTGACCTAGACAGTCTTTTTGCGGAGGCTCAGTCCGAGACTGTGCAGCCTTCAAACGATTTTATGGCCCGTGTTCTGGCCGATGCAGACGCCACACAACAGGCGCTGGGCGCAGGCATACCCGCTTGGGCTGCTGCCAAGGACGCGCCCGTGCGCCGGTCTTGGTTTGCGCAACTTTTAGAGGGCATCGGCGGATGGCGCGGCGGCGCTGGGCTTGCGACGGCCACAGTGATGGGCTTGGGCATCGGATTGGGTGCGCCAACGACAGTTTCGCAATTCACCACAGACGCCTTTGCCAGCGCGTCCCTGACGGTGACAGACACAATCGACACCGAAACGCTGAGCTACGCGCTTGATGATTTGGTGCCAAGTTTTTACGATTTAGCGGCGGAAGGCTAATTTATGAGCGACCCGAATACGCAAACTCCACCTCCGAAGTCACGGCGCATGCGCTGGGTTTTGATCGCATCCCTTGCGGTCAACTTGGCCGTTGTTGGACTGATTGCAGGGGCGGCGATACGCGGCGAACATCGCGGTGTATCGGGCGAGGTGCGCGCCCGTGCGATGCAGACTCGTGACTTTGGCTTTGGTCCTTATGTGGCTGCACTTGAGCATTCTGAGCGCCGCGCGATTGGACGGGCTTACATCGGCAAAGCGGGTCGCCCAGATAAGGCGCGCCGCGATGTGCAAAGTCAATTCGAGGCCATTTTGGCATCCCTGACCGCAGAGCCATTTGATGCTGATGTATTCAAATCAATGATGTTGGTGCAATTGGACAAATTGGCCACGCAGCAAAGAATTGGTGCTGATGTGATTGCCGATCATGTCGCGGCGATGACGCCTGAGGCGCGTGCCGCCTATGCGCTGCGCCTTGATGCGGCGCTTAAACGTCCTCTGCGGCGCGACCGTGATGGGCGGGGTGAAGACCGCAAGCCGAAGGCCGATCAATAGAGTGAAGTTTAAAGTGTAAGCGTCAGATGTTGCGACGCTTTATGCAGCATAAGAGCCGAGGGTCACTTGATTGCGACCTTCGGCTTTTGCGTGGTAGAGCGCGCGGTCGGCGATCTCCAGAAGCGTCTCGATGCCCACGTGTTTCGTGCCGCCCATAGACAGCCCGATCGAGGCCGATGTCGACACGGGCGTGCCGTCAGCGGCGGTGGCCACGGGGGTGGCGCACAAGACACTGCGCACCCGTTCTGCCGCCGCGCGGGCTTGCACCAAAGATGTCATGGGCATGCAAATCAAGAACTCTTCGCCGCCAAAGCGCGCGATCAAATCGATGCCCCGCATATTGTCGCGCAGCCGCTTTGCGACCTCGGTCAGCACTTGGTCCCCGATCGCATGGCCAAAGGTATCGTTGACGCCTTTGAAGTGGTCCAAGTCGATCAACATGATGGCAAAGTGTTGGCCGGAGGCAACGGATTGCTGCATGACTTGCGTCAAATAGGGCAGGGCATAGCGGCGATTGTAAAGCCCTGTCAGTGGATCCATCATCGCCAGTCGCAGGTCTTCGTCGACCGAGGTGCGCAACACATCGGCTTGAATTTTGCGGCGCATTTGCGAGCGCAGGCGCAGGGCCATTTCTTCGGGATCAGAGCCGCGGGTGATCACGTCATTTGCCCCCAAATCCAGCGCCATGACCGCATCGTCGCGGTTTTGATCTTCGTGCACCACAACGATGCCAGCCGAGCGCGTGTTGTGGCGCGCGCGAATGTCCGCGATCAGCCGCAATCCAGAGCCGCCGTCGCTCATATCGCTGGAAATCAAATAGACATCGGCGGCGTGCCCATTTGCTATGGTTTCCAACAGGCGATCGGCGTGCACAATGTCGATGTCATCGTTGATCAACCCGCGCAGCCCCGCGCGCCATGTCATCGCGTCCTCAGCATTGCGCCCAACCAGCGAAATTTTCCCTGGTGCCGTGAAGCTCGCAGGGGCCTCAGCAAAGCCCAAGGCATGCGCGGTGTTGTTGCGTCGGCGCAGCTCGTCGGTGGTGGCAAGGGCACGCATCAAGGCGCGCACGCGGGCAATCAATGTGGGTTCATCAATCGGTTTGGTGAGAAATTCATCAGCGCCCGCTTTAAGCGCGGCGATCTTGGCCTCTGTATCATCCGCGGGGGTGGCGATGAGCACTGGCACATATCGCGTCGCGGGTGTGCTTTTGAGCAGTGCGCACAGCTCATGCGCGCTCATATCCCCAAGATCCGTGTCGAGAATGATAATGTCGGGCTGGTCCTTGATCGCACAGGCCATCGCCTCTCGGCCAGACGCCGCCTGCATCACCTCGTAAAAGGCTTTGGAAAGTTTGACTTTCAGAATGATGCGGCTCGTCGGGACATTGTCCACGATGAGAATGCGGCCTGCCATTGCGCCCTCGGATATCTGTGTTAATCGGTAACGTTAAGAGAGTGAGTCTAAAATGGGCTTGATTGGTTAATAAAGCGTTTCGATCCATAGGGGGTTATCCACAAATGCAGCAAGAACGTGCCGAAACACTCGCCCTACAAGTGCTGGTATGGTTGGTCGGACATGACGATCTTTTGCCTGTTTTCCTTGGCTCTACGGGGCTTGGCGAAGACGATTTGCGCACGCGGGCAGGGGAAACGGAGTTACTCACAGCCGTTTTGGACTTCTTAACCATGAACGACGACTGGGTTAACGATTGCGCCGCGGCGATTGCGATTGATCCGCATGACGTTTTGCGCGCCCGTCAGGCCCTGCCTGGGGGGGAGGACATCCATTGGACGTAGCTTCGGTTCAAGCCATTTTGTTCGACAAAGATGGCACGTTGTTTGATTTTCAAAAGTCGTGGGGGCCTTGGGCCGCAGGCATGATCACCGAGCTGTCGGGGGGCGATGCCGCGATCGCTCAGGCGATTTGCCACGTCTTGGGGTTTGATCTGGGCACGCAAAGGTATCTGCCAGACAGTTTCGCCGTGGCCAGCACGCCAGATGAACAAATCGCGCGGATCGTGCCCTTGGTGCCGCATCTGAGTGCCGCGCAGGTCACCCATGTGATGACGCCAAACCTCACCGACGCGCTGCCTGTGCCGGTGCGTGGCTTGTCGCAATCGCTGCAACGTTTTCAGGGGCATGGCGTCAAATTGGGCGTGGTGACCAATGACTTTGAAACACTGGCGCGCGCGCATTTGCAACACGCCGGCGTTGCTTCCGTTTTCGATGTGGTGATTGGCTTTGACAGTGGCTTCGGTGGCAAGCCTGATCCTGCGGGCTGTTTGGCCGCATTGGGCACGCTTGGCGTGGCCCCTGAACACACGTTGATGGTGGGGGACAGCCTGCATGATATTGATGCAGGTGCCGCCGCTGGGATGCGCACCGTCGGGGTTTTGACGGGCACAGCTACGCGACAAGACTTGGTTTCACAGGCAGATTGCGTGCTGAGAGACATTTTTGAACTGGCAGATCTATTTGAGCCAAAGCCCTGATATTTAAATCAATTTCGGCATTTTTGCGTGACCTTGCGGCAAGGCGTGTCTCAAGTTTTGATTAAAAAGGTCGCGACCCAGGCCTGTATTGGTACTTTTTTAATGCTGCGAGTCTACTGATTAGGTCTGTACTAGTCAGGGGGCCTGTTGCTCATGCATGGGATGATAAATCGCGCAATTCAGTGTTTTCTTCGGGACACCTATGGACCCGATGTGTGGGCCGATGTCGCGAAAAAGGCAGATTTTGGCTTCGATAATTTCGAGGCGATGCTGAGCTATCCTGATCGGATGACGGTCAAACTCCTGACCACGTCAGCGCGGCGATTGTCGAAGCCGCTGGAATCCCTGTTGGAAGATATTGGCACCTATTTGGTCTCTCACCCCAATGTCGAAGCCATCCGGCGCCTACTGCGATTTGGCGGCGACGACTATAAGGAATTCATGTTCTCGCTTAATCAAATCGAGGGGCGTTGCCGATTGGCCTTGCCCGATTTGGAAGTGCCAAAGCTTGAGCTGGTCGAAAATCGTGACGGCACCCACACCTTAACCTGCCAGCATAAGATGGCGGGGTTTGGCTATGCGATGGTCGGCATCATGCGCGCGATGGCGGATGACTACGGCGCGCTGGTGCTTTTGGAACATCAGGGGCGGCGGGGCACTGGTGTCGAAATCATCAACATTCACTTGCTTGAGGAAAGCTTTGCCACGGGACGCAGCTTTGATCTCACGGCGAAGGCGGGGTGAACCATGGGTAATATGAATTTTTTGGACAAAGCCTCGCTGGACCTTCTGATGCCCATGAACATGATTCTGGACCCAGACGGGCGGATTTTGCATGCAGGGCCAACGCTGCGAAAACTGCGCCCCGAAGAGGATTTCATCGGGCAAAATGTTCTGGATGTATTTGAATTGCGCGATGATGGCCGTCAGCACGAAGACTCTGTCCTACCACTGAACAAAAAGCTCTACGTTTCGTTTAAATCCGGTCTGCCGACGCAGCTTAAAGGTGTGGCCACGCCGATCGTGCAAAAGAAGTACTTGTTGCTCAATCTGTCATTTGGCATTTCGGTGGTGGATGCTGTGCGCGACTATAGCCTGACATTGGGCGACTTTGCCCCGACAGAGCTGGCGATCGAAATGCTGTATCTTGTTGAAGCAAAGTCTGCAGTTTTGGAAGAAACCAAACAGCTGAACCGACGGTTGCAAGGCGCCAAAGTCGTGGCCGAAGAACAAGCCTTCACGGACACGCTGACGGGCCTGAAAAATCGTCGCGCTTTGGATCATATTTTGGACCAGATGGTACAGCGCGAGGTGCCATTTGCCTTGATGCAACTCGATCTCGATTACTTCAAAGCCGTCAATGACACATTGGGCCACGCAGCGGGCGATGCCGTCCTGCAGAACGTTGCCAAAATACTGGCTGCCGAGACGCGCGACGATGACATCGTGGCGCGGGTCGGGGGCGACGAATTCATCTTGATCATGCACAAGCAAATCGACCCGAAAATCCTTTTGAAAATCGCCCGTCGGATTATCGTTCAGCTTGAAGTGCCTGTGCCCTTCAACGGCACGGTGTGCCAGATCTCTGGGTCTGTGGGAATCACAACAACCGCCAACTACGACATCGTTGATTTCGAGCAAATGATGCAAGATGCGGATACTGCGCTTTACGCGTCCAAACACGAGGGTCGCGCCCGTGCCAACTTCTACGATCCGGAAATGGTGCCAACCGACACAATTGAACCAGCCGCTGTTGCATCACGCTAAAACGCGTGAGGCCTTGGCAGGCATTCAACGGGTGTAATTGTTTGGAAATACCCGCCATGGCAGTCCCTAGGGGAATCGAACCCCTCTTTCCAGGTTGAAAACCTGGCGTCCTAACCGATAGACGAAGGGACCGCTCTTGGCGTGAGCGGGTGTTTAGGCCAGCTGCGCACAAAGTGCAAGAGGCGTTTGGGGTGGAAAACGCGCAAAGGATCACTTTTTTGCGCGACGCTTCGAAAATTTATCGCGACTGAATATGGCTGTGATGTTTCGCGTCTTTGGGGCAAAAAAGAAGTGCCTGACAGCCGCAATGGGACCGCAGGGGACAGGGGCAATCAGCCTCAAATGTGGTTGAGGATTGCGAAGTCTAACTCTGTAAATTGAAAGCCGCCATGGCAGTCCCTAGGGGAATCGAACCCCTCTTTCCAGGTTGAAAACCTGGCGTCCTAACCGATAGACGAAGGGACCGCGCTTGGCGTGAGGCGGTGTTTAGGCGAGCCAACCGCGCGGCGCAAGAGATAAAATGCAAACTCTTCGAGTTTTTTTTGACGCGGTTAAATTTTTGAGAATTTTACGCCTCAGCGCCGTCCTCAAGCCGCAGTTGGACCGACTGTCGCCCGCCCCAAGTGTTGATTTCCAAACGCCCCGCCAAGTGGAACCGCTTGCCGCCGTGCCCTTCCAAGGCAGGTCCCAATTTTGTGTCAAAAGCGCCAAAGCAAATCGCATCCAGCCGCGGCCCTTGTCCGTCTGAAAAGCTGACCTTGAGGTGGCTTTCACCGACGCGTTTGGCAAAGTGAATCATACAGCTTGGAAAGGCAAAGCGTGGGGCCGCCGCAGATGCGCCGTAGGGGCCTGCAGATTCGATTTTGTGGATCAATTCGATGGTGGCAGCACCTGGCATCAAAAGGGAATCAAGTTTCAGGTCCGCTGGCCCTGCATCACCTGCCCCTTGTTTGGCCAAGAGCTCAGCCAAGCGTTCCATCGCAGGTTCCAATTGATCGCGGGTCAAGGACAGGCCCGCGGCCATTTTGTGCCCGCCACCTTTGGTGATCAGGCCCTCTGCCGCCAATCGTTGGATGCTCGCGCCCAGATCGACGCCTGAAATGGACCGCCCAGACCCTTTCCCATCATCGCCGTCGAAGCCGATGACAATCGCAGGGCGGTTGGTTGATTCTTTTAGACGTGAGGCCACAATGCCAACCACGCCCGGATGCCAGCCATCCGCCGCCGCCCAAACAAGCGGGCCGTCCAAGCCACGGTCTGCGGCTTGGTCAAGCGCGCCGGCACGCACATTGGCTTCGATTTCGCGGCGTTCGGTGTTGAGGTAATCCAGCCGTTCCGCCAGCATTTGCGCCTCGACTTCATCGGTGGTGGACAACAGGCGCGCGCCGAGATCAGCCGCACCGATCCGCCCGCCTGCGTTGATGCGCGGGCCAAGCAAAAACCCAAGGCTATAGGACGTGGGCGCCGTATCCATGCGCGCCACATCGGCCAATTTGCGCAGGCCAATGCGTTCGCGATCGGCCATGACCCGCAAGCCTTGGCGCACCAAGGCACGGTTCACGCCAATCAGCGGGGCCACGTCGGCGACCGTACCAAGGGCGACCAGATCGAGGTAACGCATCAGGTTTGGCCCGCGAATATCATCGCCGCGCAGGCGTCTGTTCACATCGACCAGCATCAAAAATACCACGCCTGCGGCACACAGATGCGCCAAATCGCCGGTCTCGTCTTGCCGGTTCGGGTTCACCACGGCCACGCAGTCTGGCAGGGTCTCGCCGCCAAGGTGGTGATCCAGCACGATAACATCCGCGCCATTGGCCGCCGCAATCGGTCCATGCGAAAGCGTGCCACAATCGACGCAAACGATCAGATCGTGATCGCGCGCCAAGGCTTCCATCGCGGCCTCATTCGGCCCGTAGCCCTCATCAATGCGGTCCGGAATATAGAGCGTGGCGCTGTGCCCCATGTCGCGCAACCACGTGATCAGCAGTGCCGCAGAGGTGGCACCGTCCACGTCATAATCGGCAAACACAGCGATCTTTTCGCGCTTTTGCAGCGCTTGGATGAACCGCGTAGAGGCAGGCTCCATATCTTTGAGCACCATGGGATCAGGCAGAAGATCTTTGAGCGCAGGGGCCAAGAAGGCCTCGGCCTCATCCACGGCAACACCGCGACGCGCAAGGGTTTGGCACAGGGGCAAAGGCAAGGCCGTTTGCTGCGCCATGGCTTCGGCCAAGCGGTCATTTTCGGGGGAAGGGCCCACCCAGCGGCGGCCTGTCAGTGAGGCGGAAACGTCTAAAAAATCACTCATGCCTCTTAATGCCTGCCCAAGACCACGGGTGCAATGGGTTGGTGCGCGGAACTCTTGGAGCATGGGAAGAATAAGCAAGACGCAAAGTTGGGCGTCGTTATGGCATTGGTTTAGGGCGCGATGGGCGTGCCAAGGATGTCATCGACGCTTTCGGCTGTGGCAAATTCGCCGTGCAAATGACTGACCGCCGTGTCGTGAATTTGTGCGGGCGTCATGGCGGGGGCCTGCGACCAGCTGGTGTTGGCGTTGATGGCGAAGGAGGCACAGGCGTCATGGGCAAGGGTGACGTGATACCCCAAATTGGCGGCCATGCGCGTGGTTGTGGACACGCAATGCGGTGTGGTCAGCCCGCAGATGATCACGTCGGTCACGCCTTTGGCGCGCAGTCTTGCGTCCAGATCAGTGCCAATGAAGGCGGAATTGACGGATTTGGCAATGACCGGCTCATCTGGCAAGGGCGCGACGATGGGTTTGATCTGGGCGCCTGCGCCTGCCAGCGGGCTGCCTGCTTCTGTGGAAAGATGTTTGACGTGGAAGATGGGCAAAGACTGCGCGCGAAAATGTGCCAAAAGCCGCGCGGCCTTGGTTTCGGCATCTGGATTGTTGCGCGCGCCCCAAAAGGGGGCGTCAAATCCAGTTTGAATGTCGATTAAAATCAGAGCTTTGGTCATAGGTGTTCCATCTCCTTGCGCGCCAATTGGCCTGCGTGAGGCCTCCAGAAATGCCCGCAGATTAAAACGGATGCAAGACAACGTCGAAAGGCATTCGGGCCTAAAAGCCGTCCCCACAAGCTGTCATGGTGCGCGCGCAGTGGATGTTTCTGGGCGCAAACCAGACCTTGGATCAGACTTTTTCAATACGGATCGCGACGGGGTCGGAGACCAAAACGCCGCTGGATTGCATCGCATCGATGGCCGCGTCCAAGCTGGCGCGTGGGGCGGGGTCGGTGACGATCAATACGGGGGCGACGTCTGCATTTTCGTCTTGGCCGTATTGGCGCATGCGGTCGATGGACACGCCAGAATCGCCCAGAGCACTTGTGACTTTCGCCATAGCGCCGGGTTTGTCGACCAGCTCAAGACGCAAGTAATAGGGCGCGGGGGCGGCGGCCACGGCAGGCGTTGCCTCAACCAGTGTTGCTGCAGGTTGGCCAAAGGTCGGCACACGCATGTCGCGGGCGATATCCATGATGTCAGACATCACAGCCGACGCGGTTGGTCCCATGCCAGCGCCTGCGCCGCGCAGGACAATCTGCCCCACTTCGTCGCCTTCCAGCACCACCATATTGGTGCCGCCGTCAAGCTGCGCCAGTGGCGATGAGTTGGGCACAAGGCAAGGTGTCATGCGTTGTTCAAGGCCGCGACCTGTCATCTGTGTGACGCCCAACAGTTTGATTTTATAGCCCATATCAGAAGCATGAGCGATATCTTCGTTGGTGATACGTTCAATGCCTTCCAGCTCGACCGCATCGAAATTGACTTGGGTGCCAAAGGCGACCGAGGCCAAAAGCGACAGTTTGTGGCCTGCGTCAATGCCACCGACGTCCAGCTGCGGATCGGCCTCAAGATAGCCCAAGCGCGCACATTCATCGAACAGCGCGTTGTAGCCTTGGCCGGTCGCTTCCATGCGGGTCAGGATGTAGTTGCAGGTGCCGTTCATCACGCCAACGACGCGGGTGATGCCGTTGCCAGCAAGACCTTCTGTCAGGGCTTTCATCACCGGAATGCCGCCCGCAACAGCCGCTTCAAAGCGCAAAACAGCGTTGTTGGTTTCGGCTGCAAGGGCCAAAGCCTGACCGTGATGCGCCAAGAGCGCCTTGTTGGCGGTCACAACATCTTTGCCCGAGGCAAGTGCGGCTTCCGTGGCGGCTTTGGCCGGACCATCTGAGCCACCCATGAGTTCCACGAACACATCCACATCTTCGCGTTGCGCCAGTTTGACGGGATCGTCTTCCCAAGCGTAGCCGGATAAATCAAAGCCGCGATCTTTGCCTTTTGAGCGCGCAGCAACGGCTACGATTTCAACGGGACGACCCGCGCGCAGGGCCAAAAGGTCGGCTTTTTCTTGCACGATTTTGATCACGCCCATGCCAACCGTGCCCAGCCCAGCTAGTCCGAGGCGAAGAGGGGCTTTGGCGATTGTTTTTGCGTACATTGGGGGCGCTCCAAAAGCTGAAAATAAACTTGCAAGTCTGTTAGCGACTTCTGCAGGGCTGTGCAACTGAATGGCGCAGGGCAGGCGTGGCGTGTTTGGAATTGGGGATGAGGCGGTTCTTAATTGGGCGCGGCGGAGGCTTGCAAACGCGTGCGCGTGTCCGTGTCCAAGATAGGCCCCGTCAAACGCGCGGCACGTGCGCGCAAAGCGGCGGCCCTTGCGGTCAATTGCGACACGGTTTCATCGGTGGCGCTCGCTTCAGTGGTTTGGGTCGCGGTGAGCTCGGCGATGCTTTGGCTTGTCAAAAGGGTCGGCCAAGGCTTCGTGTTGTCAACGGGTACAACGCGGTCGTGCAAATCCGGCGGCGCAGAGCAGCCAAGCAGGCTGGCGCAGACCATGCCAAGGCAGGCCCCGCGCAGCGCCGTTTTCGTGGTCATGCTTTTTGCAGTCAGCCGCGCAGGCGTGCGCGCATCGCCAAAGGCAAGCGTGTCAGAGCGTCGGGGAAACCTGAGGGTAGAAACAAAGGCGGCGGGGCGCATAAAGTTGTATTCCGTGGCGGATCAATTCGCTTCGACCTTAACTTGGGCAGACCCAAGGCACAATGGATCAGGGCGCGCAAGATTGGGCCTGCGCGGGACTTTGCGACAAAATTGGCAGGAATCTGCTTTTAGTTAAGCGCTGCGCAGGCTACCCATTTGCAACGCGTTCGCGCGACAACCAAACGAGGAGGGTTTCATGAGTGACCAAATGGGCGGCGATCACACTCCGCAAGGTGGTGAGGATCAACTGGAAACACGCGTGTTTACACTGCCGGCAACCATGGGACGGCGTTTGTCGGCCGTGGTGATTTTGGGCGCTTTGGGCGCGATTCATTT
>NZ_JBDMZG010000056.1:0-8771 GCF_039769035.1 Pacificibacter sp. | reverse complement strand
TCGGGTTTTGTCTTGCCTGTGACGATGTCCATAAAGGTGGTTTTCCCCGCCCCGTTCGGTCCGATGATGGCACGCATCTCGGCCGGACCGATGGAAAATGACAGATTGTTGATAGCCTTAAACCCATCAAAAGAAACGGAAATACCTGAAACTTCTAAAAGCTGGCTCATTTCTCAGCCTCCTCTTCGCGCAAAGATCCTGCATCCGGTCCAAGCGGCGCGCCTTTGCGGTTGGGCGACAGGCGCCCTGTAAATTTATCAACCAAGCCACCGATGCCTTTGGGCGCAAACAGCGTCACAAAAACAAAGGACAGACCCAGCAGAACTTGCCACCAATCGACCCATTTGATCTCGTAGAACCCAAGGTTGATGTTGGGCGCTTGCCCACCGGTGAACCACGTGGACACAAGCGAGACCACAACAGCGCCGATCACAGCGCCGTAAATGCGCCCGCGTCCGCCAATGGCCACCCAAACGGCCAGATAGATCGACGCAATCGGCGCGATTTCGGCGGGGTTGATGATGCCCGCTTGCGGGTAATACAGCGCCCCACCAATGGCAGCCATGATCGCAGTCAGCACGAAAACGAACAGTTTGTAGCCCTCAACAGAGTAGCCCAAGAAACGCACCCGCGCCTCGTCATCGCGGATACCACGAATGACGGAGCCGAACTTGCCAGAGACCACAAAGGATGTCGCAATGTATGTCAGCGCCAAGGCCAAGGCAGAGGCCCAAAGGAACCAAATCGACATCAAGCTTTGCGGAATGTCATCCGCCCCGGGCAGGTTTTGCAGGCCAGACAGACCGTTGTTGCCGCGCAAGCCGCTGTCGTTTTGGAACAGGTACAAAGACAGCGCGAGAGTCATGGCTTGGGTCAAGATCGACAGGTAGACCCCTGTGACACGAGACCGAAACGCCAGCCAGCCAAAGACCAAGGCGACAAGACCGGGCACCAAGACGACCATCATTAGCTGCAAGACCAAGCTGTCCGCGAACATCCAGATCATAGGGAACTCGGACGATCCGACCACGCCAAAGATTTGCGTGCCGATGGCGTCTGAAATCTCGGACGCCGTGGCTGGGATCGGCGATGAGGCCAAGGAATTCACCACAATGATTTCGGTGCGCGCATACATCAGCCACATGCCGATCATATAGCCACCGACGCCGAAAAAGGCGAAGTGACCGAGCGACAGAATGCCTGTGTAACCCCAGACCAAATCCATCGCGATGGCGACCAAGGCCAAGCAAAGCGTTTTGCCTAAGGTCTTGACGAAGGACGTCGAGATCAATCCTGAGCCATAAGCTTCGGACATCAAGGTCACGCCCAAGGTGAACAGAGCCAGCAGGCCGAGGAACACCAAAATTGACGGATTTTTCATAAAGAATGAGTTTTTCATGTGATCAATCCCCCGCCGCGCGACCTTTGAGGGCGATGATGCCCTTGGGTCGGAACTGGATGAAAATAATGATAAAGACGATCATGTAGGTCTGCGCCGCCAATGTGTTGGACGGATTCAGCCATTCGATGCCTTTTTGCAAGAAACCGATTCCAAGCGCGCCCAAAAGCGTGCCCCAGATATTGCCGACACCGCCGACAACCACAGTCATAAACGATTGCACGATGTAATCCGCACCCATCTCTGAGGTCACTTTGGCGTAAAGGCCAATGGCGACACCAGCGATGCCCGCGATGCCAGAGCCCAAGCCAAATGTCAGCATATTCACGCGGTCTGGATTGATGCCCATGCTTGCCGCCATACGCGGATTTTGCGTCACGGCGCGGGTCTCAAGACCCAAGCGCGTCTTTTTCATGATGAACAAGAATACGGCGAGGAACACACCCGCGAGCACAAAGATCGCGATGCGAATATATGAGATCGCCAGCACATCGTTGAACACCAAAGCGCCATCGAGCCAAGCCGGAGAGGTCAGTGGACGGGCCTGCGTGCCAAAGATGTTTTTGGCGATTTGTTGCAAGGCAATCGCCACCCCGAAAGAGGCCAAAAGCGTCTCAAGCGGGCGGTTGTAAAGCCAGCGAATGATCAAGCGTTCCATCGCCACACCAGCGGCGAAGGTCACCATAAAGGCGGCAGGAATAGCGACGATGATGGACACGGTGTAATCAGGAATGATCTGCTGCACCACATAGCCAGTGTAGGCGCCCATCATGATGAATTCACCATGCGCCATGTTGATCACGCCCATCACGCCGAAGGTGATGGCCAGACCAATCGCGGCCAGAAAATAGATCGACGCCAAGGACAACCCGTCAAGGGCAAGGTCCATGGTTTGGTTCAGGCCGACAGCGCGATCAATGGTCTTGATCGTTTTGGTCGCGGCATCCGTCACAGCCTTGGATGGCTCTGCGTAAACCTCGACAAAGGCGGTGGATTTCACCGCCTCTTCGATGGAATAATTCGCATCCCAAGCAGGCACTTTGCCGTCAGCCACAAGCGCCATATAGGCGCGGTCGCGGGCCTCTTGCGTGTCCAAATCAGCCACAGCAACACCGCCAACTTGGCCATCAGTGATGTTGGCCAACAGCGCGTCTTTTCTTTCATCTACAGTGGGTTGCGCAGGGATGAGACCAGCATCAACGATCATTGCGAGCGCGTCTTCAAACGGCAAAGCGTCAGAGCCTGCGATGACCCTGTCTTTGATATTTGCGTCATCAGGCAGCGCGTCTTTGAGCGCAATTTTTGTGGTCAATACTGGGTTCAAAGCGGCGCGGGCGTCCAATGACAGCGCGCCGTTGAAGCCTTGGATCGCCGCAACGCGGGCTGCGTCATCTGTATCATATGAAATGGTCAACAGGCGCTCGGTCACTTCTTTGAGCGCTTTGATGTCAGGGTCAGACTCGCCCGCGATAGAGGCACGCAATGGGGCCAAATGCGAGGCCTCGCCGTCGCGTTGAATGGCCAAAATCGCCTCGGATCTGCGCACAGGGTCAGGGTCGTTCAATTGGAACTGCACAAGTGCTGCGCCGATCATCGCGCGAATGCCGGAATTGGGTTTGAGCTGTTTGAGATCGGACTTGGCAGCCTCCCCAAGGGCGGCACCGTCTTGGAAATCAAACAAGGAATAAGTTTTGGAATCTACTTCCTCAGCGTAGAAAAACAGCCCGTCTTCTTTGCGCTGCCACATCTCTTTGGATTGCCATTTTTGCAAAACGGTTTGCGCCGAGGGCAGACCAGAATTGGCAATGGCGTCAATCGCGGGGGCAATGGTTTTACGGGAGGATTTTTCGATCACGGCGCGGTGCTCTTGCAGCACCTCTTGGATCGTATCTTGGGCCATCGACGGGGCGGCAAAGGCAGCCATCAGGATGAAAGCGGCAGTCAGAAAGCGGACCATGGGGATCTTCTTTTATTCTAAGGAAAAGGGCGGCAAAAGCGCCGCCCTTTGAAGTCGTATGGGCCAGCTGAGGCTTAGTAGTTAGATTTCAGCTGAACACATGTTTCTGTTTCGGTGTTGTACATGCCACAGCCGAGGTCTTTCCAATCGGACATAAGAACCGCAGATTCTGGCAAGAAGTCAGTCCATGCATCGCCTGGAACTTCTGTGGTTTGTGAGATGATGTCGAATTGACCGTCAGCTTGGATTTCGCCGATGAGAACAGGTTTCGCGAGGTGGTGGTTTGCACCCATCACCGCTGTGCCGCCTGTCAAGTTCGGGTACTCTTGGCCGTACATCGCTGTGCGCACTGCATCAACGTCAGTTGTGCCTGCCGCAGTTGCCGCGTTCACCCACATGTTGAAGCCGATGAAGTGAGCTTCCATTGGGTCGTTTGTCACGCGCTCTTCGCCCATTTTGGCTTTCCATGCCGCGATGAATTCATCGTTAAGCTCGGATTCAGCTGATTGGAAGTAGTTCCAAGCCGCCAAGTGACCAACAAGGTTAGATGTGTCCAAGCCGGAAAGCTCTTCTTCACCCACAGAGAAGGCAACAACAGGGATGTCGTCAGCGGATACGCCGGCAGCAGCCAATTCTTTGTAGAAGCCGATGTTTGCGTCGCCGTTGATTGTGGAAATCACGCCAACTTTTTTGCCGTCAGCACCAAGTGCCACAACGTCTGCTACGATTTTGGACCAGTCAGAGTGACCGAATGGTGTGTAGTTTACAAAGATGTCTTCCGCAGCAATGCCTTTACCTTCGAGGTAGCTCTCGAGGATGTTGTTGGTTGTGCGTGGGTAAACATAGTCAGTGCCGAGCAATGCGAATTTCTCAACACCAAGTTCGTCGAGGAAGTAATCTGTCGCTGGGATAGCTTGTTGGTTCGGAGCCGCACCTGTGTAGAACACGTTCTTAGAGGACTCTTCGCCTTCGTATTGAACTGGGTAGAACAGCAAGCCGTTCAATTCTTCGATCACAGGCAAAACAGATTTGCGTGACACAGATGTCCAGTTGCCGAAGATCACGTCAACGTCGTGTACTGTCAAAAGCTCGCGTGCTTTTTCAGCGAACAAT
This sequence comes from Pacificibacter sp., assembly GCF_039769035.1. Classification (NCBI taxonomy): domain Bacteria; kingdom Pseudomonadati; phylum Pseudomonadota; class Alphaproteobacteria; order Rhodobacterales; family Roseobacteraceae; genus Pacificibacter; species Pacificibacter sp. Next base: position 4,302 of record NZ_JBDMZG010000056.1, on the reverse strand, counting down.
GGCCAATCGGATGCAGGGTCAACAACAACCGCTTCCAGTTTACAGCCCAACAGACCGCCTTTTTCGTTTTGCTCGTCAACGAGCATCAACATAGCGTCTTTCAGTGTGGTTTCAGAAATCGCCATTGAACCAGACAAAGAGTGCAAAACGCCCACTTTCGTGGTGCAGTCTTCCGCCATGGCGGCTGTTGTCATAGCAGTTGTGGCGATGAGGGCAGAGGCCAAAGTGGCTTTAAGTTTGGTGGTCACGATCGATCATCCTTTTTGGACGCAGTGGGCAAGCAGTTTCACCTCGCGCAATGCGAGTGCCATGGAGGTCTTCCATTTTTGGCTTGAAACGCGTACATTCCCCTAGCAGCGTTAATCAGTTGCATTCGTGTGGTGGTGGCGACCTGCAAGTCTGGCCATCATCACACATTCCCCACAAACCTCATGACAATGATGTTTTCACTGTCCTTCGATTTGCTGTAAACACTTTGCAGCCCTGAAAATATTTGAACACGCTTTGCTGGGTGATCTGGGCAATTACGGCGCGCCTTCGGGGATTTTGCACATTTATTAATCACAGGGATGGCCTGTGATGTATAATTAATCGAAAACCAAAGGCCGCACGCCTAGTTCGGTCTCATCTGCTCAGAAAATGCACAGCCAAAGCGCCAAGCGATTCCATCGCGCAGCCCCCTCACACTACGGCACAGCTTCAGCCATTTGGCCTGTTAAGGCCGCGCTGCGATGTCCTCACTGGTCAGCACTACATCTGCGTTCAAGGCGTGATCCAATATGCGCCGCGCATTGGCTAGGTCATTGCCCTCGGCTTTTTGCACGGCGGCCTCTGCGTCATATCCATTGTCGAGCCACCTTTGCACAAGCCGCGCCCGCAGCACATCAAAGGGCACATCCAATCGCACAGACAGCGACCAAAGATCCGCAAGCGGTGACCACGCAGGATCATCAAACAACAGGTAATTGCCCTCGACGACGATCACATCAGCATCTGCGGGCACAATGCGCGCGCCGGCAATGGCGATGTCGCGGGCGCGATCAAATGTCGGGATCACCACATCTTGGCGCTGCGTCAGCGCATCAATCATGCGCGCAAAACCCGCAGCATCAAAGGTCTCAGGCGCCCCTTTGCGATGCAACATGCCGCGCGCCTGCAAAATGGCGTTGTCCAAATGAAACCCATCCATCGGCACCACACTGACAGATTGCCCCGCCGCCCGCAGAGCATCAGCCAATTGATCGGCCAGCGTGGATTTCCCACTGCCCGGCGCACCGGCGATGGCCACCAAGTGACGGGTTTGCGCGTGACGCGACAAGTCCGCAATCTGCTTTAACAGTGAGCGCATATTCATCCCTGATCACCTTTTGTTATTGTTTGGATGTGAACGCCGTCGAAGAATACACTCTGGGCGGCAACTATAGCCACCTTATCGCGCGTATCATGCGTCGCAAACCCAATCTAGATTGCAGATTGTAACGTTTTCGCGCAGTAAGGGCGTCACTACTTACAACGGAAACAGTGAATATGAGTATCCTTAAGGCTGCTATCTCCGGCACCCCACGCCGAAACAATCACGCACATGTCGTGAATGAACTTGGGCGCGCGATTGTCAGTGGCACCTATAAGACAGGGGAAAACCTGCCCAAGGATGCAGAACTTGAAAACCGTTTCAACGTCTCACGCACTGTCCTCAGAGAGGCTATGAAGACGCTCGGTGCAAAAGGCCTTATTGTTGCCCGCGCACGTGTCGGCACCCGCGTCACCGATCAAAGCGATTGGAACTTCTTCGACAAGGACGTCTTGACGTGGCACATGGACGCTGGATTTGACCAAAACTTCTTCGCGCATTTGACCGACATTCGTCTGTCACTGGAACCCTTTGCTGCCAAACTTGCCGCCGCCTGTATCTTGCCAAAAGACGCGCGCCAGCTCATGCAGCTGTGCGACGACATGGAACAGGCCGCCGACAACGAAGCCTTCGCCCTTGCTGACCTGCAATTTCACCAAATCCTGCTGCGCGCCTCTGGCAATCCGTTCATGTTTTCCATCGGCAACATTATCGAAGCGGCGCTGGCCAATGCCTTTACACTCTCAGGCCCAACCGCCAGTCCCGCAGCACAAGCCAAAACCGTAGACCTGCACCGTCAGATCGCCACGGCTGTGACGCAAGGCGATGGCGAGGCCGCACAAGCCGCCATGCAAAACGCCATCGCGATCGGGCGCGACCGTGTGCTCAACTCGGTCACGCCTTAACTCAGTCTTGTGATCGCAAGACCCCAGCGGGGCGCGCTTGCATGGCCCGCCACGAGAACCAAAGCGATGTGCACAGGGTCAGCGCAATGCCCCCCAAAACAATCACAAGGGACGCGCGCCATTCAAATGCAAACGATGCTTTCATGACGAAATGCGTCACGGCCCAGCCAGCCACTCCGCCTGCCAAAACGGCGACACTGCCCGCAGCAAGCCCCATGTAAAGCGAGCGCAGCGCAAAGCTCCACAAGACACGCAATCGCGTTGCCCCGAGCGTTTTCAAAATTGCGGCCTCATACCGGCGTTTTTCTTCGCCCGCTGCCGCAGCACCGATCAACACAACCGCCCCCGTGATCAAGGTCGCAAGCGCCCCCAAAGTGGTCGCAGCCGCAATGCTGGTCATGATCGACACCACGCGATCAATGGCGTCGCGCACGCGAATGGTGGTGATGTTCGGATAGGCCTTTGCCAAGGCGCGAATAAGCGGCGCTTCAGTGGCTTGCTCGGCGTAAATCGTGGCAATGTAGCTGTGGGGCGCGCCTTCGATGGCGGCGGGGTTCATCGACAACACAAACCCCATGCCTGCGCCCGAAAAATCAACCTCGCGGAAGGATGTGATGCGGCTGGTGATGTCGCGCCCCAAGACGTTCAGCGTCAATGTATCGCCCAGTTTCAGCCCAATCTCTTCGGCTTCTTCATCGGCGAAACTGATCTGCGGTTCACCGGCATAATCTTCCGGCCACCACGCCCCTTCGGTGATGCGCGCATTGTCAGGTTTGGTCGCAGAATAGGTCACGCCGCGATCGCCTTGGATCACCCAGTGATTGCCCGCAACCTCTTGCGCATCGCGGCCGTTGATCTTGGTGATGATGCCACGCAACATCGGCGCGGATTCAAATTTGCGCACCCCTTCGGTGCTCTGCACCTGTTCTGTGAGACCCACGATCTGGTCCTTCTGGATATCGACGACAAAATAGGACGGCGCCACTTCGGGCAGCTCAGTGGCAATCGCGCCGCGCAAATTCGTATCGATTTGGCCGACGGCGGACAAAACGGTCAGCCCAAGCCCCAATGACAGCACCACAGACAGCGTTTCGCCGCTTGGCCCACCAACAGATCCAAGCGCCAAACGCAAAGCAGGGCGCCCATTGGTAAAGCGGCGTTTCGACAGCCATTTGGCTATCGTGCGCGCAAGGGCCGCGCTGAGCACCAACAAGGCAAACGCCCCCGCAAGGCCCGTAAAGGACCACAAGACCAAAGTCTGGCTATCGGTGAAGACAACGGCGCAGGACACCAACACTGCGACCATCGCCAAAATGGCGCACAAATACGGCCAACGCGGCACGCCTTTAAGACCCAATTGAGAGTCGCGGTACAGCGCAGCAGGTCGAATCTTCTCAGTACGCGCCAAAGGCCATGTGACAAATATCGCAGCCGCCAAAGCGCCATATACGGCCGCTTCAAACAACGACTGCGGATAAATCCCCATCTCAACGGGAACGGGCAGCATGGACTCGATGATCGGCGACACAAGCACGGGCACAGCCGCGCCCAGTAGCAGCCCAAGCACAATGGATACACTGGTCAACACGCCAATTTGCAGCGCATAGATCATGAAAATCGTGGCACGATCTGCGCCCAGCGTTTTGAGCGTCGCCACCACCGTGGTTTTGCGGTCAAGATAGGCCCCAACAGCCGCCGACACGCCGACACCGCCGACGGCAAGCCCCGCAAGCCCGACCAGGACCAAGAACGACCCAAGGCGTTCAACAAAGCGCGACACGCCCGGCGCGCCCTCACGGGAATCGCGCCAACGAAACGCAGAATCGGGCAAAGCTTCGGTGGTTTGGATCTTAGCTGCCTCTAGGTCCGTGCCTTCGGGCAATTTCAGGCGATAAGCCGTTTCAAACAATGTGCCGGGTGTCAGCAAGTTTGACCCCGCAAGCGCCGAGGTGCGCACAATGGAGCGCGGCCCAAGCGAAAACCCAGCCGAGGCATTGTCAGGTTCATTCGTGAGTTCGGCCATCAGCACAAATGGCACGCCGCCGA
>NZ_JBDMZG010000055.1:0-83396 GCF_039769035.1 Pacificibacter sp. | reverse complement strand
TATGGCCAACAGGTCGAAGGCTTGCTGCGCAACGCGTCTACTCACGCGGCGGGGGTTGTGATCGGCGATCGGCCCATCGATATGCTGGTGCCGCTGTACCAAGATCCGCGCTCTGATATGCCGGCCACGCAGTTCAACATGAAATGGGTTGAGCAAGCAGGCTTGGTGAAATTCGACTTTTTGGGTCTGAAAACGCTGACTGTCATTCAATCGGCGATGAACCTGATTTTCAAAAACGGGCGGCCTTTGCACGTCGATGCGGCGGGCAACACGCTGTATGAACCTGCGACGGGTGGTGAAAACCAAATCAACTTGATTCCGCTCGATGACGAGAAAACCTACAACCTCTATTCATCGGCCAAAACAGTCGCTGTGTTTCAGGTTGAGAGCTCGGGCATGATGTCTGCGTTGCGCCAAATGAAGCCGACCTGTATCGAAGACGTCGTGGCGCTTGTGGCGCTCTATCGTCCTGGTCCGATGGAAAACATCCCGACCTATTGTGATGTGAAACACGGCCGCAAAGAATTGGAATCGGTACACCCGACAATTGACCACATCTTGGCCGAAACCCAAGGCATCATCGTTTACCAAGAACAGGTGATGCAGATCGCACAGGTCATGGCGGGCTATTCGCTTGGTGGCGCTGACTTGCTGCGCCGTGCGATGGGTAAAAAGATCAAAGAGGCGATGGACGCCGAGCGGCCTAAATTCGAAGAGGGTGCAGCCAAAAACGGCGTGCCTGCCAAGAAAGCCTCTGAGGTGTTCGACCTCTTGGAAAAATTCGCCAACTACGGCTTTAACAAATCCCACGCGGCGGCCTATGCGGTGGTGTCCTACCAAACGGGCTGGTTGAAAGCGAACCATCCGGTCGAGTTCATGGCCGGCGTGATGAACTGCGATATCCACCTCACAGACAAGCTGTCGGTCTTTGCCGAAGAGGTGAAGCGCGGCTTGGATATCGAGATCATTCCGCCTTGTATCAACCGCTCTTTGGCGACGTTTGATGTGGTCGATCAAAAACTGGTCTATGCGCTGGGCGCGTTGAAAAACGTTGGCGGCGATGCGATGCAGATGATCGTGGATGCCCGTGTTAAAGGCGGCAAAGATTTCGTGACCCTGTTTGATTTCGCGCGCCGCGTGGACATCAAACGCGTCGGCAAACGCCCGCTGGAAATGCTGGCGCGTGCTGGTGCTTTTGATCAGCTCGACAGCAACCGCCGTCGCGTGTTCGACAGTCTTGATGGCTTGGTGCAATATTCGGCCGCGATCCATGAACAAAAGGCGTCCAATCAGGTGTCTTTGTTTGGCGAGGCAGGTGATGATTTGCCAGAGCCGCGCTTGTCACCCGTTAATGATTGGGTGTCTTCTGAGCGCCTGATGGAAGAGCAAAAAGCCATCGGGTTCTTCCTGTCTGGCCACCCGCTTGATGACTACGCAGCGGCGCTCAAACGCAAGAAGGTCAAAACCATTGCTGAGGCAGAAAAGCTCGCGCAGCAACACGGCTCTGCCACGGTGCAAGTGGGCGTGATGGTGTCGGGCTTTCGCGAGATGAAATCATCCAAAGGCAACCGCTATTTCCGGATGAATATTTCCGACAGCACAGGGCAAATTTCGGGCATCGCCATGTTCGCGCGTAAGGTCGAAGACCTGATGGCCGCCCGCGCGGTGTTTGAGAAAACCGACAAAGTCGTGGCCACGTTAGAGGCCAAGTTCAACGACGGGCAGTTTGATCCCACGATCAGATCTGTCGCTGTGATGGAAACCGTCGTGGCTGATGCGGGCGCCGCAGGGCTTAAGATTTTCTGCGACGAAGTGAGCGCTGTGAGCACAGTGAACGACCTTTTAACGCGCGTGACCGCAGAGGCTAAAACCCGCCCCAAGGGCATGATCAGTTTTTGCCTGATGGCCGATGGATTGCCCGGTGAGGTCGAGATTGACGCCAACAAACCGTTCCATATAACCCCCGAAATCAAAGGCGCGATTAAGTCGCTCGATGGTGTGGTTATGGTGGAGGACTACTAGTTGCGCTTTATCTTTTGGGGGGCGATCTGCGCCCTCTTGTCGGCCTGTCAGATTGCTTTGCCATCTTTGAAAGATGAGCCACGCTTCGCGTCCAACGTGACACGGGGGAATGCCTTGCCGTTCGGGACGCTCAAGGTCACGTGCGAAACCCCTAAGAAAGACATGGGCAAGCGCGTGGATCAGTTCCCGCGTAAGGGCCGTGCCGTCTGGCGGCTGTATGATACCGATCCCACAAGCACGACCCAGCGCACGCAGTATATCACCGGCTTTGAAGACGGTTGTGCCCGTCAAGTCACGGCATCCTTGGTTGTTTTCGGCGCCCCGAGCCTGCACGAAGTCCACCGCTATTCCAAAGCCCGCGCAAAGGCGCCTTGGACGAAAGCCGATACCAAATACGAAGCTCTAAAGTCCAAACTGTGCGGCGTTGGGCGCAAAAAGCCGTGTCCGCCCAACAAGCTTGGCGCGCTGGAAAAGAACATGGCGTTCGTGTCTGTCTACAAACAGTTTGGCGACACAGATGACTGGATGGAGCTGCTGTTGCACGATGGCGCGGTTGTGACCGAAGAATTGCATTAATCGATCGCGCCCTTAGGGCTTTTCCTACCATGCACGATCAGCGCGACCTACCAGTGTGGCGGGCGCTGGTCTGCCAAGGCGACAGTGCCACCACCATCCGCTTCACGACCTGCTTCGCGTTGCATCAACATGGTCAAACGACGGGTCGAAACCTCGATCACCTGTTCTTGGCGTGCAACGACGTCTGACAGCTCTTCGATCGTTTTGGCCAGATGCGCGACCTGTTCTTCGAGCGCCATAAGACGTGTCTCGGCGGCGGCTTGGTCGCTTGTGTTCTCGGTCATATGCGAGGTCCTTTGGGCGGTCGTAGGTTTGAACAATGTGTAAGTTAGGTGAAATCATCAGGGATTTCACCCCCAATTCGTGCCAATTGCTTGCTCTGATCCCCCCCTTGGGCTATGCCGCGCGCAAGTGCAACCACAAGTGCAGCGGGCAAAGCTGTGCCGTGAGACCTCAGGAGCTGCCCCAATGGCAAAGCCTAAAAAGACCCCACGCCCAAAGGCCATCACGCCAAAGGGCTTTCGTGATTACTTTGGCGTTGAAGTGAGCGAGCGCAAAGCGATGCTCGATCAGATCGCTGAAGTGTATCATTTGTACGGGTTTGAGGCGTTGGAAACCTCTGCTGTTGAGACAGTCGAAGCCTTGGGTAAATTCCTGCCAGACGTGGATCGCCCCAACGAAGGCGTGTTCGCGTGGCAAGAGGATGCGGACCTTGAAAAACCGGGCGACTGGATGGCGCTGCGCTATGACATGACCGCGCCTTTGGCACGTGTTGCGGCGCAATACCGCAATGATTTGCCGTCGCCTTACCGCCGTTTTGCGATGGGGCCTGTGTGGCGCAATGAAAAGCCTGGTCCAGGTCGTTTCCGCCAGTTTTACCAATGTGATGCGGACACAGTCGGCGCACCAAGCGTTGCAGCGGACGCAGAAATTTGTGCAATGCTTGCGGATACTTTGGAAAAAGTGGGCATTCCACGCGGCGACTACATTATTCGCGTGAACAACCGCAAAGTGTTGGACGGTGTGCTAGAGGCCGCTGGGCTGCCTGACACGGACGAATTCGCCTCTGTGCGCGGTATCGTTTTGCGCACCATCGACAAGCACGACAAATTTGGCGATGCAGGCGTGATGGCGCTGCTCACCGAAGGTCGCAAAGATGAAAGCGGCGATTTCACCGATGGTGCGGGTCTTGAGCGCGCGCAGGTCGAATTGATCTTGGGCTTTGTGAACGGTCGCCAAGCCGACAACGCCGGCACGATCGCGCGTTTGGATGAATTGGTCCAAGGGTCCAAAACGGGCGTTACAGGCGTGGACGAGTTGCGCCAAATTGCTGATCTTCTGGCGGCGCAAGGCTACAACACCGACCGCATTGTGATCGATCCTGCGGTTGTGCGGGGTCTTGGGTACTACACTGGGCCTGTCTATGAGGCCGAGCTGACCTTTCAAATCGAAGACGAAAAAGGCCGCGTGCGCGACTTTGGCTCTGTCGCTGGCGGTGGTCGTTACGACGATCTGGTCAAGCGCTTTACTGGCCAAGAAGTGCCTGCAACGGGCGTGTCCATTGGTGTGGACCGCTTGCTGGCTGCTTTGCGCGCCAAAGGCCGCATGGGCACCGTGCCTGCAGGGCCGGTTGTGGTCACAGTCATGGATAAAACGCGCATCGGCGATTACATGGAAATGGTCACTGAGTTGCGCCAAGCTGGCATTCGCGCCGAAATGTATTTGGGCAACCCCAAGAACTTTGGCAACCAGTTGAAATATGCCGACAAACGCGAAAGCCCCGTTGCGATCATCCAAGGCGGTGACGAACAAGAGCGCGGTGTCATTCAGATCAAAGACCTGATTTTGGGCGCGAAATTGGCGGAAAACGCCACGCTTGAAGAATGGAAAGAACGTCCGTCGCAGTACGAAGTGCCGCGCGGCGACATGATCGCGAAAGTGCGCGAAATTATCGAGATGTATTCCTGATGCCGATCAAAGAAATCTCCAAAGCCCGTGTGCGTGCTGAAGCTGCACGTCTGAAAGCCTATTTCGAAAGCCAAGGGGCATCAGATGTCGAAACCGACATCATGCTGCCTGCTGAAGTCCTTTTGGATCTCTACGGTGAAGACATTCGCCATCGTGCCTATGTGACCAATGATCCGGCGCGTGGTGAAATGATGCTGCGACCTGATTTCACTGTGCCCGTCGTGCAAACGCATATGGACAGCGAGGCTGATCCTGCGCGTTATACTTACGCGGGCGAAGTGTTTCGTAAGCAAGATGACATGCCAGATCGCGCGGCAGAATATATTCAGGTTGGGTACGAAATTTTCGATGGCTCCAATCCTGCTGCGGCTGATGCCGAAGTCTTCGCGCAGTTTTCCCACATCCTTGCGCCGCTTGGTTTGCGGGCCGCAACGGGCGATATCGGTATCTTGATGGCCGCCGTGCGCGGGTTGCAAACCACCGAAATCCGTCGCAATGCCCTGTTGCGTCACATTTGGCGGCCGCGTCGTTTTCGTGCGCTGATGAACCGCTATTCGAGTGCCGGCACAGAGCTTCGCGAACAAAATTTCGACCGCGTGCGGACAAATATGGCAAACCAAAGCGCGCCGCCGATTGGATTGCGCAGTGAAGCCGAGATTCTGGAACGCGTCATGGATTTGTCTACGGACGCCGCAGAAGATCCCATTTCAGGCGCCGAAATCGAGTTGTTGAACGACATTTTGACGCTCAAAGAAACGGTGCCAAATGTGCTGTCTGCCTTGCGCGACATTTCTGTTGATATGCCTGCGATCTTGCCTGCAGTGAACCAATTGCGGGCCCGCGTTGATGCGCTGGATGCACGTGGGGTCGATGTTGAGAACCTCGATTTTGAAACGTCTTATGGGCGCACGTCGATGGAATATTACGACGGGTTTGTCTTTGGGTTTTACGTCGAAGGCCGCTCAGATTTGCCGCCCGTTGCGACAGGTGGGCGCTACGATACATTGACGTCTATGTTGGGGCAGGGACGTTCCACCCCTGCGGTTGGCGGTGTGATGCGCCCTGCGATGATTTTGGCGGTTCAGGAGAATGCGCAATGACAATCAAACTTGGTATCCCGTCCAAAGGGCGGTTGATGGACAAAACTTTTGATTGGTTCGCGACGCACGGAATCACGCTTAAGCAAACCGGTGCGGAGCGCGAATATTCTGGCGCTGTTGAAGGCATCGAGGGTATTGAGTTGGTCATGTTGTCGGCGTCTGAGATTCCGCGCGAATTGGCGGCGGGTCGCATTCACTTAGGCGTCACCGGTTCTGACTTGGTGCGCGACAAGCTTGTGAGCTGGGATCGCAAGCTGAGTGAGTTGGCTCAAATGGGCTTTGGGCATGCCGATTTGATTATCGCGGTTCCAAAGACATGGGTTGATGTGGACACATTGGATGATTTGGACGCCGCTGCGGCCGCGTTTCGGGCCCGCCATGGGTTCCGTCTGCGCATTGCCACAAAGTACCACCACCTTGTGCACGTCTATTTGAAAGAACATGGCGTGGCGGACTACCAGTTGGTCGACTCGCAAGGGGCCACCGAAGGCACCGTGAAAAACCTCACTGCAGAAGCTGTCGCGGATATCACCTCGACGGGGGACACATTGCGCGCGAACCATTTGAAGGTCTTGTCTTGCGAGCCAGTGCATAAATCGCAAGCGACATTGTTCAAAAGCAGAACGGCCATTTGGTCGGACGAAGATCGTGTGATTATGGCTGAATTGCGAAAACGGCTTGAGCTCGACCACTAAGCGCGGTCGCGCTTAGAACAACCCGAGGTCAGCGAGGCTTTGCGCCAGTTCTGGGGGCAGTTCGTCATCGGTCTCGCGCCCTTTTGGCATGTCGCCCGGCGCGTCTTCAGGTTTGAGGTAGCGCCAGCCTTGGAAGGCGCGGCGCGGCGCGTTTTGGGTGCGGATCAGCGGTTTGGCCAAAACAATGCGACAGCGTTTAATTCCGTCGTGACCGATGACCTCATCTAGGCTAAGAACCTCTTGGCGCGCTTGGATCACACCTTTGATGACCCAATAGAGTGAACCGCCATTGAGCAACTGTGCCTCTTGTTTAGGCCGCATGCGCGTTACGTGACCAGTTGCATCGCTTGATGTGGCTGAAATACGACTATTGAGGTCATCGAAGGAATCAACACCCACGCAAAGCTTCACAAGATGTATGTGTTCTGGCACTGTGAACCCCTAGGTGTAGTGATTTTTCTTTTTTTCTGCCTCGACACATAGCATGTTGCTGGGGTATTTCACAGACCTTCACATAACGACTCGCAAAAGATCGGACCAACCATATGACGCGCTTTGCTGCCCCTATTGCTGAACAAATCTGGGACATGAAATATCGACTGAAGGACGCTGATGGCGCTGTCGTCGATCAAAGCGTAGAAGACAGTTGGCGCCGCGTTGCGCGTTCTTTGGCTGCTGTTGAAAAAGATCCAGAGGCATGGGAAGCGAAATTTTATGATGCGTTGGAGGGTTTTAAGTACCTTCCTGCGGGTCGCATTTTGGCGGGTGCTGGCACGGGTCGCGCCGTGACTTTGTTCAACTGCTTCGTGATGGGCACTGTGCCTGACTCAATGGGCGGCATTTTTGACATGCTCAAAGAAGCGGCCCTGACGATGCAGCAAGGTGGCGGCATTGGCTACGACTTTTCAACGATTCGCCCGAAAGGCGCTGGCGTGTCTGGTGTGGCGGCGGATGCTTCTGGTCCGTTGTCATTCATGGATGTGTGGGATGCGATGTGTCGCACGATTATGTCCGCAGGTTCACGCCGCGGCGCGATGATGGCGACCATGCGCTGTGACCATCCTGATGTGATGCAGTTCATCGAAGCGAAACAAGATTCCGCGCGTTTGCGCATGTTCAACCTGTCCGTGTTGATCACCGATGATTTCATGGAAGCTGTGAAAGCCGGCGGGTCATGGGATTTGAAATTTGATGGCAAGATTTACCACACCGTAGATGCCGTCGATCTTTGGAATAAGATCATGAAGGGCACCTATGAGTATGCCGAGCCAGGTGTGATTTTCATTGATCGCATCAACAAGCTTAACAACCTCAACTATGTTGAAACCATCGCCGCAACCAACCCTTGTGGTGAGCAGCCTTTGCCACCCTATGGTGCGTGTTTGCTTGGTTCAATCAACTTGGCGACTTTGGTCAAAGACCCGTTTGAAGCGGGTGCTGCGATGGACGAAAAAGCCTTGTACGACCTTGTCGGCACAGCTGTGCGCATGATGGACAACGTTGTGGATGCGTCGCGTTTCCCACTCGAAGCTCAACGTCAAGAAGCCCAAGCCAAGCGCCGCATCGGTCTTGGCGTGACAGGTTTGGCCGACGCATTGTTGATGGTCGGTCAGCGTTACGGTTCTGAAGAAGCGGCTGCCACTTGTGAAAAATGGCTCAAAATGATCGCGCGTGCGTCTTACATGGGCTCTGCTTTGCTTGCGAAAGAAAAGGGTGCATTCCCGCTGTTTGACAAGGACAAATACCTCGCGTCTGGCTCACTGAAAGACATGGACCAAGACGTCAAAGATGCGATTGCTAAACACGGTATCCGCAACGCTTTGCTGACATCCATCGCGCCAACAGGCACAATTTCTTTGTACGCGGGCAACGTGTCATCTGGCATCGAGCCAGTGTTTGCTTACGCTTACACACGCAAAGTATTGCAAAAAGACGGATCGCGCACTGAAGAGGAAGTCGTTGATTACGCAGTGAAACTCTACCGCGACAAGTTCGGCGCGGATGCGGAATTGCCTGAGCACTTCGTCAACGCGCAAACGCTTGCGCCGCTTGATCACGTGCGCATGCAGGCGGCGGCACAAAAATGGGTCGACAGCTCGATTTCCAAAACCATCAACTGCCCTGAAGACATCTCATTTGATGACTTCAAAGAGGTCTACATGGAAGCATGGGATTCTGGCTGTAAGGGCTGTACGACATACCGCCCGAATGATGTCACAGGCTCTGTTTTGTCAGTCTCAGAAACATCTGAGAAAGCGCCAGAAACAGAAACCGGTGCAGAAGTTGTGTACTTGGCTGAACCACTTGAACGTCCGCAACAGCTTGAAGGCAACACCTACAAACTGAAATGGCCTGACTCAGAGCACGCGATTTACGTGACGATCAACGACACCGTTCATGGTGGTCATCGTCGTCCGTTTGAGATCTTCATCAACTCCAAAAACATGGAACACTTCGCGTGGACTGTGGCGTTGACACGGATGATTTCTGCTGTGTTCCGTCGCGGTGGTGATGTGTCTTTCGTGGTGGAAGAACTCAAAGCGGTGTTTGACCCACGCGGCGGCGCTTGGATCCAAGGCAAATACATTCCGTCCATCTTGGCGGCGATCGGTGGCGTAATTGAAACGCATTTGATCGAGACAGGCTTCATTGAAGGCGAAGGTATGGGGCTCAAAACCGACCCGCACGCTGAAGTCGTTGCAATGGATGCAGGTCAAGGCCAGCCCAAAGGCAAAGCCTGTTCGTCTTGCGGCCAATACTCATTGCGCATGGTTGAAGGGTGCATGACATGCTCGTCCTGCGGCCACTCCAAGTGCGGTTGATCTGACAGCCTGACCACGAAATTCGTTCGTGTGAGAACCAGCAACAGTCTGCAATTTGACCAGCTTAAAATGCAATTCTGACCACTAAAAGTTTGCCGCGGCTCCTGCGTGGCGATTTCTGAGTGTTGGGGCATGGGCTTTTTATCTTTCTAAACTTCATCAACAAAAAAAGAAGGCCGCGACTCTCGATGTCGCGGCCTTCTTTTTTTAGAAGAGTTTCCTTAGCTCATATTTGCGTCCAGAAGATACACCTCATGGTCGTGAACAAACAAACCATCAATCTGCTCGCCCGAATTTCGGAAGCCACCTCGAGAATCAAGTTCCCAAGCGTCAAAAATTTCCCAGAAACTTTTCAAATGCATACCCACGTGGATGCGGAGCCATACTGAACATGTCCTGAAACTCGTCCTGTAACTTCTGTCTTACTGACGTTGTTGGACCTTTGCGCACCGTCATTGAAGTCGCTTCAGGCTCTTGTGTCAGCGAAAAATCGTGCGACCGGAGTGGTTTACCACCCAGCCGCTCTACAATCGCTGACAGCCGCGCATGACAGCTTTGTATATCCTCATTACGCTCGTCTTCAATTCGTTGTATCTCACGATACTCCCGTAGTGCCGTCAAAATGCGCGCTACGGCGAGCGGTTGGGCCTGGACCTGTCGCTAAGAGACTGAGCAGTAGGCTCCACTTAGGGCCATTTTGCTTTGTTGAACGCTTCCCAAGCATTTCTCGCATAATCCGGATCAACGGAATGCGCGAATGAGATAAGGCCCTCAATGTGGTTCCTTAAGCCAAATACACTTTGAAAATGGTTCCTCTCAGCGTGTTTGAGCGCACCTGCTCCATTTGGGCCAATGTGGTGCAGATGTAATCTCAATCGATCTCTGAATTGCTTAGTGAGTTTTGGGCGTTCCCCATCTACGAGTAAGCCCAAAACAACACGGCGAGCCCCCGGCGGGACGATTTGTGTTTTTGTAAAATTCGGTTCGAACGAAAATGCTTGGACGGTCCGATAAATCCGAGAAACTGCTTCTTGGGCCTTAGCTCTGCTGAAGTTGTCAGATGCCGTTGATAGTGTCAGATCATCCGCGTATCTGGTATAGGTGAGGCCCAAATTGGTAGCTATGTTCTCTACAGCCAGATCAAAGTCATACATTGCCAAATTTGCAAGCATCGGACTTGTAGGCGCCCCCTGGGGAAGATGACCAAGTATGTCGACATTACTGTATGAATGGATTGTCGTGTGGGATCCATACTTTGCTCGCCATCGTTTGAAGCTTCGGTTCCTCGTAAAAGTCGGCTCTCCTTTGCGCGTGCAAACGCGTGCAAGCTCAAATGCAACGAGCGGCTGGTAGCCCATCTCTTGAAAAACTTTAAAGATGGTTTGTTCTGTGACAGATTCAAAAAAGTTGACGATGTCCATTTTGATCAGCCACTTGCAGCCACAGTGGAGGCTGGCGGCATCAACGATGTTTGAACTTCGTTTGTAAGCCACACTTGCATCATGTGTTCTGCCGTGTGGGAGAATGTTTTGAGCTATCCACCGTTGCGCCTTCATGAGCTGAGGGTCCGGGACGCAGATTATTCTGTATCTCTTAGTTTTGCTCTGTGGGTCGGAGCGCTTTCGAATTTTGAAAATGCGGTATCTTTCAGGTGTCTTGCGTTCAACAGCTTCGCGAAGAACCCGATACTTCACATCTGCGGAGTAAGCCAAATGCTTCAAGCTAAAGAGGGGTGGGGAATTGGGTGACTTCGTTACAATGGCTCTACCGACAGCAACAGAAGCGTCAACCACAAGAGGATCCGCCCCTTTGCCTATTGCGAATTTTTTGAAGTGTTGAGAGCGCCAAGGTTCCATTTACTTCGAGCCCCCTGGGGCTACGACAAGCGGAGGCACGTAGGAGACGTCGACGTCAGCGTGCCTTCGCTTGTGGTTTGACGCGTTAGTGTGCTTCGACGCAGGCTTAGGGATTCCTTCACCCGAGGTTAAATGCTCTTTCGAGCACTCACCGATTTGCTGCCAAGTTGAACAGGCAGCGCTTTCTAAATAAGTCACTTCGGCGCTCTCAACTGAGTTGGAATGTAATAAGGTTTGTCTTTCTTGAAAAGCTGTTTTGAGGTGTTTTTTGGCCGTTGGAGATATTTCAACTCCGTATGAGCCTTAGGTGTCAGTGTGTTGCCGTTACCAATCCAACCTGCCTGAGCACATTTTTTAAGCACATCTTCGCATTCTGCTATGCTTAAGCCGGTCCTGGCCGAAACAACCATTGCTGACCGTGGCTTCTTTTTGAGAGCGGCAAGCACGAGCGAGAATAGGACTTCGTCGGGTTTTGAGTCATTTTGAGCTGCCAATTCGGCCAGCCGGACTTCCTGCATCTTTTCCAGCTTGGCTTTTGCTTTGATATGTTTTTCGACTTCCGGTGCAATAGAACCCGTATTGACTACGCGGCCCATAAAGAGCGGTGTCCATTTCCGCCCCTTCTTGTGAAATAACCTTGGTGCATTGTTTGGCATTCCATGGGAAAACGCGATAAGAGCACCTATTTCTGAGTGACCGAGGCGCGGAATATAGCGACACTCAGTGTCCTTTGGGCCATACTTCAAACAGAGCTCGACTGTGTGCGTATCGCCATACCGATCAAAATCGAAAACCGTTGGGCAAGCTTCAACTATCGATACCTTTGGTTTCGAGGGATGCTTTTCGAGTTTAGATTTTCCTGTTTGAGAAGCTGAGAACGCGACGACTTCGAAATCCAAAAACTTCCCCGAATTCCAGCTTTTTACAGAGGAAATGCGCCAAGCTGACTGGAGATAGCGAGCAGATTGGCACCCTGATCCGATGAAATCAGTTACCAAGATGAAGCGACGTATCTTTTTTTCACGAATTAAGTCAGGTCCAGGGTGGTCAAAAGCAAGCTGGCGATTGCTGCGAACAAACTGGGTTATAATATTTGCGACAATGCCTTCACTGCCGGTTTCAGGGTATTTGTTGTTTTCGGGCTGAACAGGCTTGGGGCCCATTCCATGAGCAGTTTTTACTTTTCCCTTTTTTTCTTTGAATAGGCGATTTGGTTGCCCCCTAAACTTTCGGATGCTCCGTTCGGCATAGAGCCCGACCGGCTGCCCACTCGCCTTCACACGTTCTTCAATCAAGTTTAGGAGGGAATCGTGAAATTCATCGGCGCCAACTCTGCGAACGCTATTTAGAAGATAGGTGGCAAGATCTATATCTTCTTCGAATTGATTTAACCATGCGATTTCATGTTCACTGTATTGTCGTAGACTCAATTTCTTTTCCCGCGTCCGTTCTACAATAATTTGAACTAATTCTTGATATCTGATGACATCGCTAAAACTGTGCAACCAGTGAGGGAGTGTGCAAGAGTTCCAACTCGAGCTTGGCGGAATTCTTCGGAGACTACAAGACCCGATGACTGGGTTGAGATGCGACCGGACTTGTCAGTTGCTCGCACTTTTGAGTTGTATGTCGCTTGAGGAATGTGCTGAAAAATGCTCTTGTTTCAACGAGTGAATGAAAAATTGAAAAAAGAGTGACCAACAAGTCACCCGGAGGGTTCCAATGGCTATCAAAAAAAGTGACATTTATCGTTCCCTCTGGGAGAGCTGTGATCAGCTCCGTGGGGGCATGGATGCCTCGCTCTACAAAGATTACATCCTTACGCTCTTGTTCGTGAAATACGTGTCGGACCGCTCGGGTCAGCCAGATGCGCTGATCGAAGTCCCGAAGGGCTGCACCTTTGAAGATATGAAGCGTCTACGCGGCACGAAGAATGTCGGCGAAGGTATGGACACGGTCATAGCCAAGATTGCAGAGGAAAACGATCTAAGCGGTGTCATCGATCGCGCATTCTTCAACGATGCCGAGAAGTTCGGCCGTGGGCAGAAGATGATCAATACACTCACATCGTTGATCAACATTTTCAGTCGCGAGGAGCTGAACTTCACAAGAAACCGCGCCGACGGGGACGACATTCTGGGCGACGCCTACGAATACTTGATGCGTAACTTCGCGACAGAGTCCGGTAAGAGCAAAGGGCAGTTTTACACACCTGCGGAAGTTTCGCGCATCGTGGCCTCGGTCGCGGGAGTCGGTCGCGCCAATAGCCCGAAGCAGACAGTTTATGACCCTGCTTGTGGCTCAGGATCCTTACTGCTCAAAGCGGCTGACATGGCTCCCATTGAAATTTCAATCTTTGGGCAGGAAATGGACATTGCGACCCGTGGCCTCGCCCGCATGAACATGATCATGCACAACCGCGCGACGGCCGAAGTTGCGCAAGGTGACGTGATTGCCGATCCACATTTCCGTGCGGGTGACCACAAACTCCAAACCTTTGACTTCGTCGTCGCCAACCCGCCATTCTCGGCCAAGGCTTGGTCTGCGGGCCTGACTGAAGACACGAAATACGGCCGCTTCGAAGACGGCATGCCGCCGGAGAAAAACGGCGACTTTGCGTTTCTGCTTCACATCCTTGCGTCGATGAAAGCGACCGGCTCCGGTGCTGTCATTCTGCCCCACGGCGTCCTCTTCCGCGGCAATGCAGAGGCGAAGCTGCGCGAAAAGATCCTAAAGCGCGGCTATATCAAGGGCATCATCGGCCTGCCTGCCAACCTGTTCTACGGCACTGGCATTCCTGCCTCGATCATTGTTCTGGACAAGGCGGGGGCGAGCGACAAGCGCCCGATCTTCATGATCGACGCCTCAAAAGGCTTCATCAAGGACGGCAACAAAAACCGGCTGCGGGAACGTGATATTCACAAGGTCGTCGATGCCTTTGCACGGCAAGAGGAAATCGCAGGTTACGCGCGGCTGGTTCCATTCAACGAAATCATACGCAACGACTTTAACCTCAACATCCCGCGCTACATCGACGGGTCCGAACCTGAAGACCTGCAGGATATCGAGGCGCATCTGAAGGGCGGCGTGCCCAACCGGGACATCGACGCTCTCAGCGCCATTTGGGACGTCATGCCGACCCTGCGCGCCACTCTGTTCGGGCCGAACCCGCGCGCGGGCTACTCGGATCCTCTGATCGAACCCGAGGAGGTGCGCAGCACCATCCGTCAGCATCCCGAGTTCAAGGCCTTTCGCACCACAATACACAGACATTCTGGGCGGTTGGGCCACGGCGCACACCGATGCTCTGCATGGCATCCAACAGGGCGACCACCCCAAGGCGCTGATCAAAACCGTCGCCGAGGATATGCTGATCCGCTTTGACGCGGCACCCTTGGTTGACAAATACGAGGCCTATCAGCGGCTCATGGCCTATTGGGCCGCGACGATGCAGGACGATGTATTCATTATTGCGGGCGGCGGCTGGACAGCGGCCAAGGACCTGCGCGAGGCGCGCTCGGAAAAGAGCAGCGACGGCAAGGTCAAATGGCTGGAAGAGGCGGATTTGACCGTCAAGAAGGGCAAGCAGACTGTGCGGCTGGTGGCCGATGTCATTCCACCCGCTCTGATCGTGGCGCGGTTCTTTGCGGATATGAAAGACGCGCTGGATACGGCGCAGGCCAAGGCCGAAGAGCTGGGGCGCGAGATTGAGGAACTGACCGAAGAGCATGGCGGCGAAGGTGGGTCGCTGGCTGAAGCACTGACAGAGGCGGGCAAGCTGACCGCGGCGTCGGTCAAGGCGCGGATCAAATCGGGTGAGGCAGAGGCGGAAGAGGCGAAACTGCTGAAGAAAGCCGAGAAGCTGTTGAAAGACGAAGCAGCGGCCAAGAAGGCGGCGAAAGCAGCTGAGGAAGCGCTGACCGAGGCGACGCTGAAGAAATACCCGGAGTTGACCGAGGGCGAGATCCGCGCGCTTGTCGTGGATGACAAGTGGCTGGCGGATATCACCGAGGTGATCGAGGCAGAGGTTGAAGCGCGGACCGAGCAACTGACCGCGCGGGTGCGAGTATTGACTGAGCGGTATGGGCAAACGTTGCCGAAGCTCACCGACGACATCGAATGCGTAGCATCTAAGGTCAATGCTCACCTTCTCAACATGGGCTTTACAGCATGACGGCCACGATCGAAAAAGCTTCGGTCTTGCCCAGAGGTTGGTCACTTGTGCGGTTGGCCGATGTTGGCTCTTTCCTAAGTGGATCAGGCTTTCCTCTCGTTTATCAGGGCAATACTTCCGGTAATCTTCCATTCTTCAAGGTCTCGGATTTCAGCAATCCGGGCAACGAACGCACTTTGAACCGAGCCAACCATTATATTGCCGAGGAAACGCGCAGGAAGTTGGGCGCTCGACTTCTTCCGGAAGGTGCTATCGCGTTTGCTAAAATTGGTGCTGCGATATTTCTCGAACGTAAGAGGATCATCGACCAATCAAGCTGCCTCGACAACAATATGGCGGCGTTTGTCCTGTCGGCCCCAGAGATTTCGCGCGATTTGATACTCGCCCATTTTCAAAGCTTCGCGCTCGGTGGTTTAGTCTCATCCACAGCACTACCCGCGATTAGTAGCACAGACCTGAAAAGTATTGAGTTCCCCCTGCCTGACGACCCCAAGGAACAACAAGCCATTGCCGAGGCGCTTTCGGATGCGGATGGGTTGATTGAGGGGCTGGAGCGGTTGATTGCCAAGAAGCGCCTGATCAAACAGGGCGCGATGCAGGACCTCCTCACCGCCAAACGCCGCCTTCCGGGGTTCTCGGGGGAGTGGGTGAGCAAGCCGTTATTTGACATTTGTCGATTTTCTTCAGGCAAGGCACATGAACCCTACATCGATCCGCTCGGAAATTTCATCTGCGTGAATTCTAAGTTCATCTCAACTGATGGCGATGTCGCAAAATTTTGCAGCAAGTGCGTTTCTCCCGCCCGAAAGGATGACATCTTACTTGTCATGAGCGATTTGCCAAATGGTCGAGCTTTGGCGAAAGCATTTTTGGTGCAGGAGAATGATCGATATGCTGTAAATCAACGAATTTGCATATTGCGGCCCAACATTGAACAAGACCCCAGATTTCTCTTTCACATCCTCAATCGCAATAAATATTTTCTGGCGTTTGATGACGGCGTGAACCAAACGCACTTGCTCAACTCAGTATTTGAACGCTGCACTTTGAACATGCCGGCAACCCTGCAAGAGCAAGTTGAGATTGGGACGATTTTGTCGGACATGGACGCCGAAATCCAAGCCCTCGAAACCCGTCTCGTCAAAGCGCGGCAGGTGAAAGAGGGGATGATGCAGAACCTTTTGACCGGCCGGATCAGGCTGGTGTGAGTATTTGAACAAAAACCATTTGAGGACAACGTAATGAGTGAGATCGGCGAACCGGAACGCAAGACGCAAGAACGGATGCTTGATCTGCTCGCGCGCGGGCCCGACAACCTCGGTTGGGACTACCTTGGCGATTGGCACAAGCGGGCAGGCAACGCCAACGTCGAAGAGGAATACCTGCGCCCCTGGCTGCTCTCTCGCAAATATGATCCGGACGTGGTGACCAAAGCCATTGCCGAGCTGAAACGCGCGGCGCGGATGGATGGTGTGAAGCTTTACGAGGCCAACATGGCCTTTTACGAGATGCTGCGTTTCGGCGTGCAGGTCACCCCCGGCCCCGGCGAGGCACCGGTAACGGTGCAGTTCGTTGATTGGAGTGATCCGGCAGCCAACCACATGGGCGTGGCCGAAGAGGTCGCCATCGAGGGCAAGGATGCCAAAGCCTATAACAAGCGGCCCGATCTGGTGCTGTATGTGAACGGCATCGCGCTGGGTGTGGTCGAGCTGAAGAAATCGACTGTGGGCGTGGGCGAGGGCATTCGCCAAACGCTCGACAACCAGCGGCCCGAGTTCATCCGGCATTTCTTTACCACCGTGCAGTTCACCTATGCCGGCAATGACAGCGAAGGCCTGCGCTATGGTGCGATCCAGACGCCGCAGCCCTATTGGCTGGCCTGGAAGGAAGACAGCGAGATCATCAATCGGTTGGATCGCGATGTGACGCAGATGATGGCACCCGCGCGGTTCCTGGAGCTGGTGCACGATTTCATCCTGTTTGATGCAGGGATCAAGAAGATCGCCCGCCCGAACCAGTATTTCGCAGTGAAGGCCGCGCGTGAGCGTGTGCGTGGGCGCAAGGGCGGGATCATTTGGCAGACCCAAGGATCGGGCAAGAGCCTGATCATGGTGATGCTGGCGCGGTGGATCCGCGAGACGCTTCCTGACGGGCGCATTCTCGTCATCACTGACCGCAAAGAGCTGGATGAGCAGATCGAGATGGTTTTCGGCAATACCGGTGACAAAGTGCGACGCGCCAAAAGCGGGGCAGATCTGTTGGCTGCGCTTGGGGATCCCACGGACCGGGTGGTCAGCTCTCTGGTGCATAAGTTCGGCAAGCGTGAAGAAGGCGAACTGGACGAGCTGATTGCGAGCATTCAGACCTCAAAGCACGGCGCCCCTGTTGGTGATTTCTATGTTTTCATCGACGAAGCGCACAGGACGCAGTCGGGCAAGCTTGCAAAAGCGATGCGCCAGATCCTGCCCGACGCAATGTTCATCGGTTTTACGGGGACACCGTTGTTGCAGTCCGACAAATCGACATCGCTTGAGGTTTTCGGCCCCTATATTGGCAAACCCTACCGGTTTGACGAAGCGGTCGAGGACAAAGTGGTATTGGACCTCCGCTACGAAGCGCGCGATATCGACCAGCGTGTGAGTTCACCCAAGAAGATTGACGAGTGGTTTGAGGCCAAGACCAAAGGGCTGACGCCGGTTGCGAAAGCGACATTGAAACAACGCTGGGGCACGTTGCAGCGCGTTCTATCCAGCAAGGACCGCCTGGATCAAATCGCCAAAGATATCATTATGGATATGGAGCTGAAGCCGCGGTTGAAAGCAGGTCGAGGCAACGCGATGCTTGTGGCCGGGTCTATTCCCGAAGCGTGCAAGTTTTTCAAGATTTTCCGGAATTCCGGTTCTGACTTGGCAAAGAAATGTGCGATCGTCACTTCCTACAAACGCTCAGCCTCGGAGCTCACCGGTGAAGAGGCCGGCATGGGTGAAACTGACAAACAGTACGTCTACAAGGTCTATGACCAGCTGATGACAGAGCTCGGAGTTGATGAGGAGGCGTATGAAGAGGAAGCGCTGCGGAAATTCCGCAAAGAGCCTGCACAGATGAAGCTGCTGATCGTGGTCAGCCGGTTGCTGACCGGTTTTGATGCGCCTACCGCGACTTATATCTACATCGACAAGCAGATGCGTGATCACGGGCTTTTCCAAGCGATATGCAGAGTGAATCGACTTGACGGCGTAGACAAGGATTATGGCTATGTCGTCGACTACAAGGACCTGTTCAAGAACATCGAGAATGCTGTGGATGACTATACTTCGGAGGCGTTCGACACTTTCGACGCTGAGGATGTCAAAGGGCTGATCTCCAATCGGGCCGAAAAGGCGGGAGACGATCTTAACTCCGCGAGGGATGCTTGGTTTGCTTTGCTTGATCCCGTCGAACAGCCTAAAGGCGATGACGAGATATACGACTACTTCTCCAGCCCCCACGGGATAGAAAACGATCCCGACGCAGATGAGAAAGCGCGCCGGCGGCAAGCGCTCTACAAGTTGTCAGGCAGCTATGCTCGGACCTTCGCATCAGTTGCGGAAGACCCAGCGGCTTCTGGCGTCAACGATCTGGAGCTCGCTCAGTATCGCAACGAAGTTGAGAGAGCGTTGGCAATTCGTGATGCCGTTCGTCTTCACAGCGGCGATGCTGTTGACTTGAAGCTATTTGAGCCTGCAATGCGGCATCTCATTGACAGCTACATTAAAGCAGAGGACTCCGAAGTAATTTCTCATTTGGATGATATCAGTTTGATTGATCTGATCGTCAGCAAGGGAGCTGCAGCTGCGGACGACCTGCCACCGAATTTGGGTGGGAAACGGGAAAATGTTGCCGAGGCCATCGAGAACAACGTGCGGCGGTTGATCATCGACGAAACGCCCGTGAACCCCAAATTCTATGAGCGTATGTCTGCCTTGCTGTCCGATCTCGTGCAGAAGCGTAGAGATGACGCAATTGAATATGCCGAATATTTAGAAAAGATCGCTGAACTCGTTAAGCAAGCAAAGGCTGGACATGGAGTGGATTATCCGGCGACGATCTCGACTGTTGGTCAAAAGTCCTTGTTTGATAATCTTAGCCAAAACGAAAACTTGGCTTTGGAAATAGATCAGCTCATTCGGGATACCGCTCAAGCAGGTTGGCGGGGCAACAAAATGAAAGAACGGATGTTGAAGCGCCGCCTTTCAGAACCGCTGACCGACGAGAGCACGCTGAAACGCATCTTTGATATTGTTCGCTCAAATGACGAATACTGAAACCATTGAGGTTGCTGGACTGGCAGTTGAGGTTGTTCGAAAGAACATCAAGAACTTGCATATTGGGGTCTATCCTCCTGGTGGTCGTGTTCGCGTCGCGGCACCGCCGAGCATCAGCAACGACGCTGTCCGGATTGCACTTCTGACCAAGCTTAACTGGATCAAGAACAAGCAGCGTGAATTCGCCAACCAAGAACGTGAGCCACAGAGAATGTTCGTTTCGGGCGAAACCCACTATGTTTTTGGGCGCGCCATGAGACTTCAGTTAAAGACGACCGATTTGCGCAGCCATTCAGTCGAGTTGTCCCCGGGTGGCCGATTGTTGATGCGCGTCCCTAAGCACGCAAGTGTAGAGAGCCGAAAAGTTTGGCTTGAGGATTGGTATCGAGCAAACCTGAAGGAAAAGGCTAAGCCGCGCATCGAAAGGTGGGCTGAAAGGCTTGGTGTTGCGATGCCGCGGTGGGGGGTCCGGCGCATGAAGACAAAGTGGGGCAGCTGCAATCCAGATAATGGAACCATTTGGATCAATTTCGACCTTGGGAAAAAGCCACTCCAGTGTCTCGACTACATCGTCTTGCACGAACTTGCGCATTTCATTTCTCCACGTCACGATAGCGCCTTCATCGAGGTTTTGGATCGACAGATGCCGACTTGGCGGCAAATTCGGGCAGACTTGAATTCACTGCCGCTTGCTTATGAGCACTCATTTGAAACAAAGATCTAATAAGCTGGAGCGCCCATGCGGATTCCGACGTCAAGATATAGGAGATTGTATGTCAGTGATTGATCAATCAATTTGGGGAGCGTCGATCGTCTGCCTTCTTGTCAACGTCCAGATGCTGAGAAATCTCCGCAAGCTGATGAACAACAGCCAAAGAAGGAACCCAGAACGCGTTCAACGTGTGGTGCAGTCAGCTCCTTATCATCGCCTAATCGGTCTATTGAATTGACACGACTCCCCTTGTCGTAGGGCCCACTCGGTAGCGGGAACTATCACATCGCAAGCAGGCGGAATTCAAGTTTTTTACTGGCCGCAGGAACCAACATTTTTTGAAATTTAGTTGTATCGTTAACATCGACAGGGAATCGATTTGGGCAAGATCGCTCGGTGATTCTCACTCGATATGGTAATTCTCCTTTACCGTCCAGTGGCCATGTTTTTGACACAATTGGGGGAAAACCCCCATAAACCGGCTTCGTTTTGGGGATTCAAACCACCTTTCGTCCCGACTTTGAATTTTTCGTTGTCTGCGGTTTTCGTTCGATCCATACCTCCGCTCGAAAAACGAAAGGCAAATGAAAACAATGATCCCTGAATGACAAACGCGCGGACTGCTCGAACAGCCCACGCGTTTATTTGAACCGCCGAAGGCGACTCGTCTCGAAGCTCTTGTGTGCCATCATGGCAGTATAGGCTCAAGTGTCTTCGGCTCCCCCCCCAAAAAAACAGCGATTGGTGCGACGCATGCAGAGTGCGGCGGAGAAATCGCTTTGCCTAAGGTAACGACATGCACATCAACCCCAACTCAGGCGGTATTGCTCTACCGGCTCCCTCATTGGCGGAACGTATTCCACCATTGTCTTCTCGCGGACATGCATCAGGTCACACAATTGTTGGTCGGGGGCAGAACCGCCGAGTTGTAATGGTTGAATCCAACCTTGAATTCAAATGGGCGATTATCCTCGACGCGGACCCAAATGTGAAAAGCATTAGGGAACAAGTCAAAATGGAGTGGTCTGACGCAGGGAAAATGCGAAATCACTATTTCGATTTCGTGGTCACCATGCACAGCGGGCAGAAAGCTGCTTTAATAGTCAAACCTGCCAAACGAGCCCGCAGTGAAAAGTTTTTGTGGGAAACACGAGAGATTGCCGCTCAAGTTGCGCGGACTGGCTTTGCTGAGGAAACGCGTGTTTTGACAGAGGATTGCGTTGATCCGGTTACTTTGAGCAATGCCCGCCTATTCAGGAGCGTTTGTGACGCGGACGTCCACGCTGATGAAATGGCAAATGCCTTGATCAAGGGCCTTGTCGGGGCTGCCCCTATATTTGAACTGACGGCACGTCTTGAGCTTGGCGCACGCGGATTTCGGGCGATGGTTCGGTTGATTTCAACCGGTCGCTTGGAGCTCCTTCATCATGAGGTTATTTCACCGGAGACGCTTGTGAAGAATGGTGGCCTAAGATGAACGTATTGCGGGATCCAGAACCAGTAGGGCGCATTTATCTTGGCAGGTTTGATCGTGTGACGATCGGTGGTATTGATTACCAGGTCATTGCCGGAAATTCTGTTGGCTATGACCTTGTCTCTGTGCGTGAAAATGCACTTACGCAACAATTCACGCATCGAGACCTAAAGGCGCATAGTCTTGCTGGGAACATTCGTGTCGACCGAAACGCTTTTTCGATGGAACACGCCAAGTGCAAACCAGATAGACGAGACTTTGACCTGGCGCTGCTGTCATCTAAGGAGCGAGAAAGAGTTGGTGTTCGCTGGTCGTATTGCCAAGCACTTCAAAAGCTTCTTTACGAAGGCACAGTTAAGCTGACCTATGAGTCCATTGGCCAAGCACTCGATCAGATCAAAGGGCTTGCGGAAAGGTTTTTTCGCGACTTTTCTGATGAGCATGGTGATCGACCAAAGGTTTATGGCGGCGGCAGGGCAAATGGTCTTGCAATGGTTAGCCCCACATCGCTTCGAAAGTGGTTTAGCTTATACCGTGCAGAAGGGATTGTTGGTCTCGTAAGCAACCGATGGAAGTCAGGGCGAAAAGGAACACGATTTTGTTCTGAAGCGGAAACCTTACTAATGCGAGGTGCATCGCTTTACCTTCAGTTGGATCAACCGACAAAAGCCAGTGTCGTTGAAGATACCCAACGGTTGTTTGCAGTAGAAAACAGCAGCCGAGAAAAGCGTGGGCAATGTATGCTCCCGGTGCCATCCCGCAACACGATCCTCAGTCGTATCAACAGATTTTCCCCATACGAAACGGTTTTGAATCGTGAAGGCAAGGCAAAGGCACAGGCCAAGTTTTTCCCGGTCGGGGCCGGGCTGCAATTGGGTAGGCCACTTGAACGGGTTGAGATGGACGGTTGGACGGTGGATCTTATGACATTGGCAAAATCGTCAGGTTTGATGGAAAAGCTGGCACCAGAACTTTCTCGTGAAATGGAGCTTGATGGAGGAAAAAAGCGCTGGAAGTTATTCGCTGCGATCTGTTGCCAGACCAGATGTCTCGTCTCACTGTCGCTCTCTAAGACCGAGAACGCAGAAGCCGCAGTTGACTGCATGCAGATGATGGTTCAGGACAAAGGGCAAGTTGCTGACGCCGTTGGTGCGATGTCTCCATGGAACATGCATGGGGTTCCTGATGTTCTGGCAACCGACAACGGAAGTGCCTTCATTAGTCATAAGTTCTTAGGCGCTGCGCAGAGCATTGGCCTCGACTTGGAACGACCTCCCGCTGGGTTCCCTCAGCTTCGAGGGAATATTGAACGACTTTTTGGGACGATGTCCACAAATCTTGTAGCTCGTCTTTCGGGGCGAACGTTTTCGGATGTGGTTGAGAAGGGTGACTACCCTTCCGAAGCACGCACGGTGCTCACTGTTCAGGACTTCGCTGATCTACTTGTTCGGTGGGTGGTCGATGTCTACCACAACACCCCGCACCAGGGGCTTGGAGGTGAAACCCCGTTGGAATGTTGGAGCCGCCTTGAGAACACTTACGGCGTGCGACCAAGTCCAGACCGGCGCAGTCAGCGCATAGCTTTCGGCGTTCCAATGTCTCGAAAAATCTCCAATGTCGGCCTCCAAATCATGGGGGTGCGATATAACAACGAGTTCTTGATGCAGCACCTCCGACAAAGTCGCGAACGCGATCTCGAATTGCGTTGGCTACCTGAAAACATTGGGGAGATTGAAGTTAAGATCAACGATGAGTGGCATGCAATTCAGTCCACCTTGCCAGAATTCAAGGGGCGGTCTGCGCGTGATTGGATCTCAGCGCGAAATATTATTCGGAAGGGAAACCCAAATACCCGGAAGGCATCAAGCATCACGATTTCGAACGCTCTTGAGGAAATTGATCGGCTGAATGCCGCAGCAGGAGAGCGAGCGGGCATTCTTTCGGAACGTTGGGATGATGAGATGGTCAAGAAATTTGAGACTGTCTCATTGATCGGATTCAAAGCGGGCCATGAACAATCCCCAACTGACAAAACTTCTGGCTACGGCACTCTCGTGGAAGTGCCAAGCGCTCAAGTTCAGTCTGCCCAAGCCGTCCCCGATCCAGTTTCAGCCCCCGAAAACGTGAGCAGCACGAAAAGCAATTGGAAGATATGAAGATGGCCAAATCTGCAAAAGCAAAGTCGCCAGCGGAAATCGAAAAAGCTATTGAAAAGCTCTCGAACAATCATGTGGAAACGGAGCGAGAGGAACAGCTTCAGTTGGTTTTTCAGCGATTGTTTCTTGGTGAAAGTCCGATGACGACTCCAAGACTTTTTTCGAATGGGCTCGAGACACACGGCATAGCTGTCGTCGGTGAACCTGGCAGTGGAAAAACAGAACTGATCAGTGAATTTCTGGAAAAACACACGGCTTTTGACCTTGCGGCTGGTATTAAACAGGGAGGTTGCGTCCACGTCACTGTCCCAAATCCTGCGACAATCAAGAGTGTGGGATTAGAGCTGCTTAAGGCGCTTGGTTACACTAAGACATCAGATAGGCGCGAGCGTTGGGCCATTTGGGATATCGTTAAACATCGGTTGCAATTGCTTGGCGTGCAGGTTCTCTGGATCGACGAGGCACACGACCTCTATGCTTCTTGTTCCGCTCGAGAACAGGATGATTTGCTTAAAACGCTCAAATCCTTGATGCAAGGAGAACACGCTGTCGTCGTCATCCTTTCCGGAACAAAACCGGTCGCTGATCTTCTCGCGGTGGACCGCCAAGTCGGTAGACGGTTTAACAAAATCATTCTCCCACCCATTAGTCTCACGAATGACGGTGAGAGTTTGTTCAATCTGCTTTCCACTTACTGTGAACGTGTTGGCCTAACTGCTGAAATCGATAATGATCTCATTCAATCTCTCATATTTGCGGCACATGATCAATTTGGCTTGGCGATCGAAATTTCAATTGGAGCGATAGAAATGGCACTACGGAATGGCCACGCATCGCTTACGAAGAGGGACTTCGTCGACTTTTGGAGTATACAGGAAGGGTGTAGCCTTGAGGCGAACGTTTTTTGGACAAACCGGTTTGTAGAGCCAGAGAATGCTCTTCAATCCAACGGTGCTCGATCTCGTAGTGGAGCACACTCGAAATGACCCATGTTCTTACCCCATTCCTCCCGATCGAGGCTGGCGAAAGTGCAGTTTCATGGGCTTGTCGCTTGGCTTTGTTCCATACAGGCGAGCCTTTGATGAAATTCATCAATGATCTGGGTATACCGTTGTCACCTCTTCTTGCAGGAAAGACTGAAGCTCTTAAGTCTTTGGCGCTTGCAACCGGTATCGAACTGCATGTTCTGACCCGTCGCCAGCCGGAGCAACTGGCAAATCGCATATATCGCCTTCGAGACGAAACTTTCTCGCCGAGTTTCATGGTCGGTTCCAGGGTCGCATTCTGCTCCCAATGTGTTGCCGAAAATGATGGGTCTCCAGGAGGGCTGCGTGTTGGGCGTTGGGCGTGGCTGTTGCGGCCGGTAAGAACCTGCGACCGCCACGGAACTGCTCTTTCTTTTCTGCCAAAGGCCAGGTGGTCTGATCAAATACGAGATCTCAATATTCTGGCACCTCGTCGAGGAGATTTGGGGTGCATGGTTCGAGATTCTGTCCAGCGTGCTCCGTCGCCCCTTCAAAAATATGTGCTGGGACGTTTGCGCGACGAGCCCTACGATGCGAAGTGGCTGAACTCCCAGAGCTTAGAGCAAGGAGCCAAAGCTTGTGAAATGCTTGGGGTTCTTGCTGGATGGGGCGCGAAACCAAATCTACCTGATCTTTCAGATGATGACTGGGATCGAGCAGGGCATATCGGTTTTGAGATTGCCAGCCAAGGTGAGAAGGAGATCAATCAGTTCTTTCGCCAGATTTTAGCTGACTTTCCAGACCGAAGCGCACGCAACGGTCCTCAGGCTGTGTTTGGTAGACTTTTTCAATGGCTCCAATTCAATAAATCAAAGAATGACCCAGGCCCGATCCGCGGGCTTTTGCGTAGTTTCATCATAGAAGAAATGGCAGTTAGTCCAGGAACAAAACTGTTGGGTGATGTCGTTGAAATCAGGAAACGGCACAGCGCAAAGTCGCTTGCAGATCAGTATAATCTGCATCCGAAGACCATGCATCGTGCCCTCATCGCTTCTGGGTTGTCAGTCGCGAACAATCCGGAACAGATCACGGGTTTGGAAGTATGTGATGCAGCCAAGGGGGAAGCACTCGCTAAAGCAATGCTTCGAGGAATTCCTGTTAATGCACTGCCAAAGGCAATGAATGCGACCAGAGGACAGGTGAAGATGCTGATGGACGAGGGGTTCCTTACATCGATTTCGCCTTCGGGTAGCGCCCGCTCTAAAGTATTGCATTGTGTGGATAAGAGGGTTGTCGACGATTTCGTAGAGGCGATCGCAACGCAAGCGCGTTTGGTTGACGTCGCTTCGATTGGCGCCCTTTCAATTCCTAAGGCGGAAGAAGCTGCACGAAGACTTTCGGCAGACATCGTCCGACTGTTGCTGGACGGGAAACTTAAGAACGTCGAGAGGATTAAGGGCACCTCAGGGTATCTGTCCGTTTTGGTCGATCCGCAGGAAGTTGAAGCGCGGTTACCAATCGAAAGCGAAGATTTGCCTCCTACAAAAACCGATGCTGCGCCGATTCTTGGTGTGACACCCACCGCGCTAAACATTTTGGTCAAAGGTGTAGGGGGCTTGCCACTGATCCGCTCTTTTTCGGATGGTCGGCCCGGTCCCGCCAAACAACGTATTGAATGGAGTGAAATCGCGAGATTCAAAAGCAGGTATGTAACTCTTGGTGAACTGATGAAGCTTACGGGGAAGCACCACACACAGGTTCAAAGAGAACTCTATGAGATTTCGGTCCGACCTGTTCGAGATCCAAAAATCCTTAAGGTGCACTTGTTTGAAAGAGAGGAAGCCCTCAAAATTATAAGGTGACCTTTTGTGTCTATGATTGAAGAAGCCGCGCTCTTGCGCGGTTTTTTTGTGCCGATCACATAGGTAGTTGCAAAATATTACTGGTCAAAATTGCAAGTTAGCGGTCAAAGTTGGTCAAAGCTAATTCCCAACGGCCTTGTTTTATTGACGTCGTTTTATCCGAGTTGCAAAATGATGCTGGCTCTCACAGTTCGACATTGAAAACCCGTCTTTATGATAAAGACGGGTTTTTAGTACGAGCTTGGCTGATCGTCGGTTCCAAGATCAGGGAAGCAGCCACTGCTTGTGCTTGCGATATGCTGACAAAAAACAAGCATGACCTGATGGTATTAAAGCCTGTTGTTGGCGCACCAAAGTTTCGCTGTACAGGCTTCAGGCCGAAAATAGATACTCTGTCTAAATTTTGCGCCGCGATCAATCAGAAGCGCGGGCTTCGTTTCGCTGTGGTTGACATAACTCGACCTTGCCAGCAACTTGAAAGGGCGCACATTAAATGAAAGACCCTATTATGAAATTACTTATACGCTTCGTAGCTTTTTTGAGTTTGATTTTTGCAATTCAATGTACCCCCATTTCCTTAGGCGCGCCATTTGCGGCCGACCCTGCTCAACGTCAGCAGTTCGTGCAATCCACGGTGATTGGACAAACCACGCTTGATCAAGTGCGTGTACGCTGGGGTAATCCGACTGGTGGCGGGATTCTGGTCGATGGGCCATATCGCAATGGTGGTGACTACTGGCAATGGACCGATGGAGAGCGAAACAATTATGGCTATGTCCAAGTTAAAGTAGACCGCAACGACATCGTTCGAGAGGTACTGTCTTTCCGCGTTGTAAACGAACAAGAGATTCGGGAAGACTTTGGCCAAGCGGGATCCATAACGACGGTCGAACCAGCAGCCACCAGCGCCGCAACCGCGCCCGCTGTTACGCAACCAGCCGCCTCGCAGGAAGACGAAGGCGGGGTCAACGTGTTGGGCATTGCACTTGAGTGCTTGATCTTCTGTATCTAGCATTAAAAGTAAGTTTCGTTCGGCGAGGGTGAGCGCATGCTTGTCGTTTGTAAGGCCACTGCCGAACGAAACGGGCGCCATATCAAGCAGCAGCTCCGCACTGGCGAAATGACCTCTTTGGTAGGAACAAAATCTATGTTTCTATTAACAAAACCGGAGCAAGCCATGATCAAGACAGTCATTTCGGCGATCGCCGCCCTTCTTTGCACCTACTCTATCGCCACTGCCCAGACCCGACTTGTGTCAAAACCGATTGCGACGCTGGATCGACCTTGGGCCATGGCTGTATTGCCGCAAGGTGGATTTTTGGTCACCGAAAAAGCTGGGCGTTTGGTGCATATTTCTGACGCGGGCGAGGTGCACACCATTGCGGGCGCGCCACGTGTGACAGATTACGGGCAAGTGGGATTGCACGATGTGGCCTTAGCTCCGGATTTCAAGGCCTCGGGTGATGTGTACTTGACTTGGGTTGATGGCACAGATGGGGGTGCGTTGCATCTTGGGCAGGGGCGTTTGGATCTGAACGCCATGCAGCTGGTCGATTTTCGCGTGATTTGGCGTGCTAACTCTGCTGGCGGCAGGGGGCATCCGGGCGCAATGATCGCCTTTGGCCCCGATAGACATCTCTATTTGACAAGCGGAGATCGCCAATTGGGGTCCCCTGCGCAAGTCTTAGACGACAGTCGCGGCAAGATATTGCGTCTCAAACCTGACGGAACACCCGCCACAGGCAATCCGTTCCCAAGCGCGCCAGAGGTCTGGACCCTTGGCCACAGAAATCCCTATGGTCTAACATTCGACAGCACTGGCAAGCTGTGGTCACACGAAATGGGGCCGCGCGGTGGCGATGAGTTAAACCTGATTGCAGCAGGCGAAAATTATGGCTGGCCGCTGGTCTCTGAAGGGCGCAAGTATAGCGGGCTCAACATTCCAGACCATGACACCCAGCCTCAGTTCACAGCCCCGCTGGCGGAGTGGACGCCGATCATCGCGCCCGCGGGTATGATTTATTACGATGGTGCGGCCTTTCCCGAATGGCAGGGGTCTTTGATGCTGGGGGGCCTTGCATCAGAAGCGTTGATCCGTGTCGAAATTGGAGAGACCTCAGCGCGTGAAATTGAGCGTTGGAATATGGGACGGCGCATTCGTGATCTGGCGACCGATGCACAAGGGCAAATCTATGTGCTGGAAGACGGCGACGAAGCCCGCCTTTTGCACCTGTCGCGTGGCCAGTAGATGACGTTTGAAATGTCTACCTGTTGGAAATGCAGGTAGGCCCAAAGCGACGTTGAACGCCTTTGGATGCGTGTGAAAAATGTTGATTTGATCGCAAAAGCTGAATCGCTTGAAATGCAAAGCGAGAAAACGCTTGCTTTGGTGCATGACCGAATAGGGCAGGCACAACTGGCAACGTGGGGGGCGAAGTTGTTTATCTAGGAACAGACACGTAACGACTTGTCAAAAGTGATCGAGGTCATTTCGGACACGCACACCAGTTCTGCCGAATTGCGCCAAAAAGCGGGGCGGGCGATGCTGGATCTTGTGGGGGGCGATATGTGTGCCTCTTACGAATGGAGCCCTGTGTCCAAAGAATTTAAGGATGGCATTTCAATCAACATGAGCGCCAACCATGTCGATCGCTACCTGAGCCATTTTCAGTACCGCAACTCGGAGCGCATGCAATATGTTTTAGGGCGCCCAGGCGCGAGACTTGTTTCTGATGTGATCTCGCATGATGATTTGCAGAACTCTGAAATATACACCGAGCTTTTGCGCCCTGAAGGGCACAAGTTTGGGATCAATCTGACAGTTTTGATGGGGCGACTTATCTGGCAGACCTGCGCATTTGGCGCTCTGGCGGATCCTGTGATTTTTCGCAAAGTGATGTGACCATGCTGGAATTGCTGGGGCCTGCATTGGCCAATGCGCATAAACGCACCACACGCGCGCAATCCAAAGAGTTGAGCCTATCAGCACCGACAATGCTGGGCCTCACAGCCAGAGAAATGCGGGTTGCCGGTTTGGTGGCAGATGGATTGTCTGACAAAGAAATAGCGCGGCAGTTGGGCGTGTCCTTTGCCACCGTGCGCACACATTTAAATAATGCATTCAAAAAGTTAGGCACGCGCAATCGAACGGAATTGGCCACAGCGATGCACAACGTTCCGACGTCAAAACATTCCCACTAGACTGTCAACTCAACAATCTTGTTGAATTGTGTGTGGCTGAGGACATGCCTAGGCTTCCTTTTGAATATAGGGAGGAAAACTATGTCCATTTGGAAAACAACGCTTGCTGGGGTCGCTTTAAGTGTGACCTTTGGCGCCGCCGCCATCGCACAAACAAAAATCACAATCGGGGTGCCACCTGTGCCTGAATTCTCATTGCCGATGATCGCGATTGAAAAAGGCTACTTCGAGGAAAATGGCATCAGCGCCAAGATCCAATTGACCCAAGGCGGCACAGCGGCCGCGCTTCAGTCAGGGTCTTTACACATTGGTGCCGTTGGCTCGCCAGGTTTGATCCAAGCCACAGACAGCGGACTTGATCTGGTTGTTGTGGCAGGCGGAGCTGTGGCATCGGTTGAGGACACGCACTTTGGCATCGTCTCTGGCGTTGGTTCTGGCATCAATTCGCCAGCGGATTTCGTTGGCAAGAAAGTCGGCGTTCCTGCGATTGGCGACTTCTTTCACATCATGTCGCGCGAATGGTTTCGTGTGAATGGTGTCGACTAGCATGACATCACCTTTGTTGAGGGTGGCTTCCCACGTTTGCCCGATCTTTTGCGCGCAGGCACTGTCGATGCCGTTGTCACCACGCAGCCCTTCATGACGGCCGCGCAAGCGCCAGAAGTGGGCGACAAAACCTTCTACATTGCTGCAGACCTGCCGGATCGTTTGCCGCCGTTCGTCTACATCGCGACACGCGAATGGGCTGAAGAGAACCCAGAAACTGTAGCGGCGTTC
This sequence comes from Pacificibacter sp., assembly GCF_039769035.1. NCBI lineage: Bacteria > Pseudomonadati > Pseudomonadota > Alphaproteobacteria > Rhodobacterales > Roseobacteraceae > Pacificibacter > Pacificibacter sp. The sequence continues at coordinate 52,732 of NZ_JBDMZG010000055.1, read as the reverse complement.
AAGACGTCTTTGGACAAGGCTTTGGTCTTTGAAGAGGCCGACATGAAGGGTGCGCTGGAAGTGTTCAGCCATTTCGTCAACATGCCCGAGGAATTCTGTCCAAGCTCACCATCAGCAAACTCGACACAAATGTTGGGCCAGACCAGATCAAACTTTGGGTGGATATGATGGAAAAGCAGGACATGCTGCGCAATTTCAAACCGACAGAAGAGCTGTTTTTGACAGCGAACTGATCGTCAAAGATTAGGCGAAAGGCGCACGATGTGTGTCTTTCGCCCCTTTTTCCAGCCAGACCAAATAGAAGCGAACGTCATGACATCCTCATCGCCCGCCATAGATTTTGACAGAATTTCACTGTCGTTCGGAAATCGCAAAATCATCGACTCCATGTCGTTCAGCGTCGCGTCAGGGGAATTCACCTGCATCGTTGGTGCCTCAGGGTCCGGCAAGACGACTTTGCTGCGGATGCTTGTGGGATTGATAACGCCCAACGCGGGTGAAATCCGCCGATTTGGCACGGCGGTCACTGGACCATCGCGCGATGTGGCTGTGGTGTTCCAAGACTATGGACGGGCGTTGCTGCCGTGGCGCACTGCGGGGGCGAATGTCGCCTTGGCACTAGAAGCCGCACATGTCCCGCGCGATGAACGCAAAGACCGGATTGATCATTTGCTCGAAACTGTTGGTCTGAAAGGCCATGGGGATAAATACCCGACGGAGCTGTCGGGCGGCATGCAGCAGCGGGTGCAAATCGCGCGTTGTTTGGCGCAAGAGCCCCGTATTTTGCTGATGGACGAACCCTTTGGGGCGCTGGACGCGATGACGCGGCAATCCTTGCAAGACGAGGTGTTGCAGATCGTGGATGACACCGGCATGACCGTGATGTTCGTCACCCATGACATCGATGAGGCGATCTATTTGGGCGACACTGTTATCCATCTAGAGGCCAATCCGGGGCGTGTGGCCGAGACGCTGCCGATTGATTTGCCACGTCCGCGCAATCAATTGACCACGCGCGAAGACCCTGAATTTTTGAAATATCGCCATGTGTTGTTTGATCACTTGGAAGGCCATGGATCATGACCCGTTTTTGGCCATCGGTCTTGGGTTGGCCGTTGGTGGCGGCTTAGGTGTGCTTGGGGGCATTGGTTTGGGCCTGTCGCCAGCCGCATCGCGGATCACCAGCATTGCCATCGAATTGTTTCGCCCCATCCCGCCCGTAGCCGTTATTCCGATCGCGCTGTTGATCTATGGGTTCGGCATCAAAATGGAAGCGGCGATCATCGCCTTCACCTGCTTTTGGCCCATGCTTTTGTTGACCCAAGCTGTAGTGTCTTCGGTCGAGCCGCGCTTGATTGAAGTGTCGCGTATCCTTGAGTTGTCGCCGCGCAAAAAGGTGATGTCTATTGTTTTGCCCGCAGCTGCCGCGCGGATCGTGACAGCGCTGCGCCTGACCATCGGCATCGCGTTTATTGTCGCTGTGACCACTGAAATTGCGGTGAATCCCTTTGGATTGGGGCACGCGATGATGATCTCGCAAATGGAAATGCGCCCCTCCTTTATGTACGCCTACATCTCTTGGCTCGCAGCACTTGGATGGCTGATCAACACCGGACTTTTGATGATCCAACGCCGCATGTTTGGCGCTATGGGTTTGGAGGTGACACAATGAATCGTCGACTCGTAGACGCCCTTTTGTGGCAGTTTGGTGCGATCGCTTTTGCCTGTGCCATCTTTGGTCTTTGGGCGCTGATCACCCATCTTGGAATGGTCAAACAGATTTTCTTGCCGCGCCCCGACGATGTGTTTGTCACGCTGTGGCATCAACTCACACAGGGAAATTTGCTTGAGCTCACAGCGGCCACGTTGAAACGCATGTTGTATGGCTGGGTCATCGCGTCTTTCTTTGGGGTGCTCATCGGCGCGCTTGTGGGCATGTCGCCCTCGGCACGCGCATGGATCACGCCAACGCTGGAATTGCTGCGTCCCCTGCCAGCTTCCACGCTTTTGCCCAACGGCATCGCACTTTACGGTCTCGACCCCAATATGCTGCTGGCGATCATCGCTTTTGGCGCGATTTGGCCGGTGCTTTTGGCGACGGTGCAAGGCTTTGCCACAATCGAGCCTCGCCTGTTGGAAGTCTCCAATATTCTTGGCTTTGGCCGTTTGTCATTTGCTTGGAAATTTGGCCTGCCCTCGGCGATGCCAGACGTCTTGGACGGGATGCGCCTGTCACTGACAGCCTGTCTGATCATCACAGTGATTGGCGAAATTGTGACGGCGCAAGACGGCTTGGGCACCACGATCATTCTCGCGGCGCGATCCTATCGCAGCGTCGATTTGTTCGCAGGCGTCGTGTTGCTTGGGGTCGTTGGACTTTTGAACAATCTATTACTGACGTGGCTGCGTCATTGGCTGCTTCCTTGGAAGCGATCCTGACCGAGCCTCCACACTCTCAAATCTGAACAAGGAACTTACTATGCTGAACACATCGATTTTCGGTGCTTCTACAAGTGTGGACGAAATCGTTCGCGATCTTGATCTTTCAACCAAGCGCTACGTCATCACTGGGGCATCGTCTGGTCTTGGCAAAGAATGCGCTCGTGCGTTGGCATCGCGCGGGGCCGAAGTGATTTTTGCCGTGCGATCTGTTACGCGCGGCGAGGCTGCTGCACAAGAGATCCGCGACTTGTTTCCTGAAGCCAAATTGGCCGTGCGCAGTGTTGATTTGACCTCGCTGGCCAGCGTGCGCGACTTTTGTGACGCGCTGGTTCAAGAATACGATGGCATTGATGGCATCCTTGCCAACGCAGGTATCATGGCCACCGATTTTGGGCGCACGGTGGACGGATTTGAAATGCAACTCGGTACCAATCACTTGGGCCATTTTGTGCTGGTCAACCGTCTGGCGCCGCTGCTCTTGGCGCGCAAAGGATCGCGCGTGGTTTTGGTCAGCTCTGGCGCGCATCGTTTGGCCGGTGTGGATATGATTGATCCGAACTTCGTCAAGCGTCCTTATGATCGTTGGGATTCTTATGGGCAGTCAAAATCCGCCAACGCCTTGTTCGCGCTTGGATTTGATCGTCGCTATGCAGAACATGGTGTGCATGCCTATGCTGTGGCCCCGGGTGTGATCTTGGACACAAACCTGCACCATCATTTGGATCCAGAACTGTTTGGGCCTTTGCGTGCACGCCAACCCACGGTGTCTAATCTGCCGCGCAAAACGGCCAAGCAAGGTGCTGCAACGCTTGTTTGGGGGTTGGTGCATCCTGACACGGATGCGCTTGGTGGCGCGTTCTTGGAAGATTGCGGTGTCTCTGAGGTTAACCCTGACACGCGGTTGCCCAACGGTGTGATCCCGTGGGTGCGGGACGAAAAACACGCTGAAGAGGTTTGGGAATTGTCAGAGTAATTGGTCGCTGAAACCTTTCCCAGACCCACAGCGCAAGAGGCCACAGGGGCAGGTGGGCCGCCTTCGGGATTTGTGGCCAGTGGGCTCTCAGTCAATCGGCAGGCTTCGACTGATGAATTGGTTGGGCAGTCGCTGAATTTTGAAACCGAAGCGGGCAAAATAGTTGATCTTGAATTCACAACAGAAGGCGTTGCGTGGACGGCTTTGCCGGGGATCACGCATGCGGCTTCGGGCACTTGTGAGACCGATGTGGTCGAGGTTGCCCCTGAGGTGCTGTTGATCACGTTGAAATTGCCAGCGGCGACCTTGGAAACCATGCAGGTGATTTTCGATCAATCCACGCGCCGTGCATTTTTTGTCGCCTCGAAATTTTCCGATCTGCAAGCGCCGTTCGCGCGCAAAACTCGTCTGACTCAGACCTTCACCAACGCAGTGGTTCAGGGCGAGACGGCCAGCGGTGCGCCAATTGAAGCCACTCGCGATCTGCTTGGCCTGCGCGCTTTGTATCACTACAGCGAAGATACCGTTTATGAACACATCTACCTCAATTCAAAATGGTATTCATATCAGTGCCTTAAAGGCATGCGCGCAGGGGATTGTGGAACAGATGAAGCCAGTTATTTCAAAGTGCGCGACGGTGTTTATGTGGTCACTTGGCGTGAGATCTTGATCGATTTGGCGGCGGTGTTTGTCTACGATATGGGCGCCAAACGCGCGACAGGCATGGCTTGGGGCGCACCGGGGGATCTGACCGAACCTAAATACATCCCAACAGGGGCTTGGTTCGAAAAGATCAACGAACCAGGCTACCCAGAAGGCGTCGAAACTCAATAGGACGCGCACGGGACCGATGAGCGGTTTGGGTCTGAGATGTTTTCTGAAATTAGGACGTTGACGTAAAATCGATGATGTCGAAACGGCTGCAACATCGGGCAGAAGCTTTGCACAGACGCAATGGCCGCCGAGGGGATCCCCTTCGGCGGCCATTTTTATTGCTACTTATTAACTGCTTGCGGAGCTTTTATTTGCCACAGGGAATGTGGCGTTGTCGCGCCGAATTGTGTCGACCACGCCCCATTTGTCGTGGTCGTTCGGGCGAAGTCGCTGCAAGACAACGCGCTTTACGCTGAGCTGTGATCTAGGTAAGTTAATTGTTACTTAACAGATCGACGCATTCGCTTATGATGGTTTGAAAAAATTTCGTGCAAATGTTGTTTGAATACGGCCAAATTGAAGCCGCGTTCGACAGTTGCACTGTGTGACATCTAAACTTGGGGTAGCCAAATGAGCTGCCTAAAGGCCTGAGGTTTGTGAGTGGAGTAGCTTTGTGAGTAGAGTAGGGTACACGTGTTAGGTAATTACGATGCATACATTCGGCGCAATTCAGGGCCGTCGAATGGGAAATCAACGCGGGCCAGCATCTTGACTGCGCGCCTGCGAGCCTCGATTTTGCGCGGTGACCTTAAGCCGGGACAAAAGGTAAATCTCGACCGAATCCGCGATGAATTGGGCGTGTCCTTGTCGCCCTTGCGCGAGGCTATTTCGCGCCTTGCGGTGGACGGTTTGGTGCTAACACAAGACCAACGCGGCTCAACCATAGCGCCTCTAACCCATTGCGAACTTGCAGAAATCGGCCGATTACGTCGCGAAGTGGACGTTTTGGCGCTTCGAACCGCGATTAAATATGGCAAGGATGATTGGGCAGAAAATTTACGCAAATGTTCGTTGGATTTCCATGCAGCTTCGCGTGACAGTACCGTCGAAGATTTCGATGAAATATGGTCCATTGCGCATATGCGCTTTCATGAAGCGTTGATACAGGGCTGCCGAATGCCGATGCTTATTGCGTTTTGCATGAACCTGCACGATTTACATGACCGCTATCGTCGTCAATTGCTGCCATCGTCAAAACCGTGGTCGGAACTTTGGCGCGAGCATGCCGAGATTGCGACTCTTGCGTTGAACGGTGATACTGATGCGGCGACAGAGGCGCTCAGAGACCATTTGGACGTTGAAATTGCAGGGCTTGCCGAGCAACTCGTAAAAACGGCATAAAGAGCCAAGCCATTGCCGGCGCCACAAATCAAAAGGCGATCTCATGACCAAAACGATATACATCCTCAACGGCCCGAACCTAAATTTGTTGGGCAAGCGTCAGCCTGAGATTTACGGTCACGATACGCTGGAAGATGTGGCCAAAAATTGCGCCGCCTTGGGGGCTGAGTTTGGTTTGGAAACGGACCTGCATCAGTCAAACTTTGAAGGTGGCATTGTGGAATTGATTCACGAAGCGCGCGAAAAGGCTGCTGGGATTATCATCAACCCCGGCGCGTACACGCATACCTCCGTGGCGATTTTGGATGCGCTCAATACCTTTGAAGGGCCTGTGTTTGAGGTCCACATTTCCAATGTGCACAAGCGCGAAAGCTTTCGGCACCATTCTTACGTCTCATTGCGCGCAGATGGCGTGATGGCTGGATTTGGCGTGCAGGGTTATGAACTTGCGCTGCGTCGCATGGCTGTTCTTCTCGGCTAAGTTACCGCCAAAGGGGCTGGCTTAAGCGGTTATTTCGAAATCCGCTTGGCCAACCACGACAGCAGGGTTGGTGCAATTGCGATCAGCACCACAATGCGTGCCAAGTGGTGCAACGCGATATAGGCGACATCCGCGTCCATTGCGATCGCCACCAGTGACATTTCGGTCAGTCCACCTGGGGCATAGGCCAGCAACACCTGCTCTGTTGTCTGGTTAAAGTAACTGTGCAACCCAACCGCAAAGACCAGCGACACGCCCAACATTAACGCTGTCGCAAGCGCGCTAAGAACCAGTGTTTCCACGATCAACCGTGGGGACGCGCCCATAAAGCGACAGCCCATCATTGTGCCCAAGATGATCTGCGAGAAGATCACCAAAATGGGTGGTGGGGCGGCGTGGGACAGGCCCGTCATATGTGCAGCTGCAGACAAGATCAGGGGGCCCAGTAACCCCGGCGCAGGGAGTTTGAGGGCCTTGCCGCCGATGGTGCCCAACACGGCACATCCCAGCAATATTGCGCCGCTGAGCAGATCCAGTGTGGCTTCGGTCCCTTTCGGAAGGGCGGTACTGGACACGTCGTATCCAAGGAAGAGCCTGAAATAGATCGCAATCATTGACACCGAGACCACGATGCGCGCCGCATGAGACAGAATGATCCGCCGTTCATCGCCGCCCAATTCGCCCCCAATGACGGTCATTTCGTTCAAGCCACCGGGCATGGCGGAAAAGAACGCGGTCACCGGATCAAGGCGGCCAATTTTGATGTAAAGCGGCACCACGAGGGCGGCGGCCACAGCTATGTAGACCACCAATCCCAGAAGCGAGAGCATCCATTCCGCCAGATGCGCAAATGTCTGCGTGTCAAAGCCAGAGCCCAACATGACGCCGATCACGGGAATAATGTAAGGTCGCAGCGCACCAGGTCCATGCAGCGGGAGCTTAGCAATGACCGCAACAAAACTTGCGAACATCGCGCCGAGCATCCAAGGCAGGGGCAGACCCAAAAGCCAAAATCCCACACTGCCACAGGTGCCAATGGCTAAAGCTAAGGCCATGTTCGGGAATTTTTCGGGCACAAAACTGGGTAGGGTCACGTGACAACCTCGTGGTTTCCTCGGTTATTGTATACGCTTGTATGCCGAAATGGCGAGCGATTTCTGGCCCCGCACAAGGGGTCTGCGTTTGCGCGAGGTCGTGCAGGTCTTGCCTTCGCCACTGCACCGAGTATGCATTGCTCGGCGGAAACTTTGCAGCCAGCCTTGGGAATGGTATTTCCTATGGGCTTTTTGAACAAAATCCCTTATTTGACCTCCAATCGTTACCAACGGAGACTGTCCCAGTGCTCGATATTACTCATGTCAAAACCACTCTTGCAGATCACTATGACCTTGCGCCCAATCCTGAATTGGCTGCCAGCATGCAAGATATCTATGACAAAATGTCCCGCGTTGTGTCGCCTGTGGACTGGGCCATCTACGCCCCCTACGTCAAAGCGATCAATGAGCTAAAGAAAAAACGCAACGCTGTGATCTTGGGCCACAACTACATGACCCCTGAGATTTTCCACGGCGTGTCTGACTTTGTCGGCGACAGCTTGCAACTGGCGATCAAAGCCACCGAAGTCGAAGCCGATGTGATCGTGCAAGCGGGCGTGCACTTTATGGCCGAGACCTCGAAAATCCTCAGCCCTGACAAGATCGTGCTGATGCCTGACATGGAAGCGGGCTGTTCATTGGCCGAAAGCATCACCGCCGAAGGTGTTGAGCAGATGCGTGCCAAATACCCAGGTGCGCCTGTGGTGTCCTATGTGAACACGACTGCCGAAGTGAAAGCTGCGTCTGACATTTGCTGTACGTCTTCTAATGCGGTGCAAATCGTTGATGCGATGGAAAGCGACACCGTCATCATGACGCCGGACCAGTTCTTGGCGCAAAACGTTGCCAACCTGTCTAAGAAAAAGGTCGTCTTCTGGGAAGGCTCTTGCATCGTACACGAGCTCTACAAAGCCGAAGACCTGCGCGCATATCGTGAAAACGACCCTGAAGTGAAAATCATCGCGCACCCTGAGTGTACGCCAGAAGTTGTGGCCGAAGCTGACTTTACAGGGTCTACAAGCGGCATCATCAAATGGGTGCACGACAACAAGCCTGCCAAAGCGATGTTGATCACTGAGTGCTCCATGGCTGCAAACATCTCTGACGAATTGCCAGAGGTTGATTTCGCCAAGCCTTGCAACGCTTGCCCGTTCATGAAGAAAATCTCGCTCGAGAAAATCTTGTACGCTTTGCACACGATGGAAGGCCAAGTCGAGATTGATCCTGAGATGGCCGAGAAAGCCAAACTCGCAGTGACCAAAATGATCGATTTGTCGCGCAAACTGGGGCTGTGACCTAAACCATGAAAGAGATCAAAACAGACCGTATCGTCATTGTCGGCGCGGGCCTTGGCGCGCTTTATGCCGCGCTGAAATTGGCCCCGCGGCCTGTTGTGATGATCTCGCCAGAAGTGCTGGGCGAGGGCGCCAGCTCCGCATGGGCACAGGGCGGCGTTGCTGCTGCGATGGATGTCAAAGACGACCCCAAGAACCACGCTGCTGACACCGTCAAAGCGGGCGCAGGGACTGTGGACGCCGAGGTTGCCGATTTGGTGACACGCCACGCGCGCGACTATATTTTGGATCTTACACGTCTCGGCGCGCCTTTTGATCGCACGGCTGATGGCGGCTATGTTTTGTCACGCGAAGCGGCGCATAGTTTTGCCCGCGTTGTGCGCGTCAAAGGCGACCAAGCTGGCGCGGAGATCATGAAAGCTCTGATCGAACAGGTGCGTGAAACACCGTCGATCCAAGTGCTTGAAGGCACGATGGCGACAGGGCTGGATACCGAAAACGGTGTCGTGACGGGCGTTGCAATCCAAGATTCTGATTCAGGTCGGTCCGCCCCCATCATGTTGCGCGGTGCGGCGTATTTGTTGGCCGGCGGCGGCTCCGGCGGTCTTTACGCGATCACCACCAATCCCCCGCGCATTCGTGGGCAAGTGATTGGCATGGCGGCGCGTGCTGGCGCTGAAATCACCGATGCCGAGTTTGTTCAATTCCATCCGACGGCCATGGATGTGGGCGAAGATCCCGCGCCACTGGCGACCGAAGCCCTGCGCGGTGAAGGGGCGACGTTGATCAACAAAGATGGCGAACGCTTTATGCAAGCCATTCACCCCGATGCAGAGCTTGCGCCCCGCGATGTTGTGGCGCGCGCGATCTTTTCGCAGTGGCAAGATGGCAAACGGCCGATGTTGGACACGCGCGCGGCGCTGGGCGAACGTGTGAAAACGCAGTTTCTGGCCGTCGCTGACGCCTGTGCGCGCAACGGAATTGATCCTGCCGTAGACCCTATTCCTGTCGCAGCTGCTGCGCATTATCATATGGGTGGGATTGCCACAGACACGGATGGTCGCGCCAGTCTTGGCGGGCTTTGGGTTTGTGGCGAGGCGTCATCAACTGGGTTGCACGGGGCCAATCGCTTGGCCTCCAACGGTTTGCTTGAGGCTTTGGTTTACGCACGCATTTGTGCTGAAGGCATCATCGCTGCGCTGCCGGATGCGCCTGCGCCTTCGTCAAACACGCCGCTTGATATCACCTTCGAGGCAGGCGGTGCTGCCCCTGACCCCGATGCTGTCATGGCGCTGCGTCAAACAATGACGACGCTGGTCGGTGTGGTGCGCAATGCGGCGGGCTTGAAAGAGGCTTTGTGCAAAATCGATGCGCTTGAAAAGGCGCATTCTGACAGCCCGTCGTTCTTGAACATGTGTGCGACAGCCACGTTGATCGCAGGCTGCGCCTTGCTGCGCGAAGAAAGCCGCGGTGCTCATGAACGCTCTGATTTCCCTGATACATTGGCGGGTGAGGGCATGCGCTCACACACGCAATTGACTGATATGCTCGCCTTGCGGGTCAAGATTGCTAAGGAAGCCGTATGAGTTTTTCCACTGTTCCCGATCTCATTCTAGAGCCGATGGTGCGCAATGCCTTGCTTGAGGACTTGGGCTCATATGGCGATGTCACCACCCGCGCGGTGATCCCTGCCAGCACCACCTATGACGCGCGTATGAATGCCCGCGAAGACGCGATTGTGTCCGGCATGCAGGTTGCGGCTTTGGCCTTTCGCTTGGTGGACCCAACTCTAGAAGTCACGATCCAAATTGCAGACGGGCAGCCGTGTAAAAAGGGCGATGTGTTGATGACCATCAAGGGTGCTGCTGCGTCTATTTTGTCTGGCGAACGCGTTGCGCTGAACTACGCAGGGCGCCTGACAGGGATTGCGACCAAAACGGCGGGTTTCGTGGCCGAGGCCAAAGGCACCAAGGCGCGCGTCACCTGTACACGCAAAACCACGCCAAACATGCGTCTGGTCGAAAAGCTGGCCGTGCTGCACGGCGGCGGGTTCAATCACCGCTATTCCTTGTCCGATGCGATCATGATCAAAGACAACCACATCGCCGCTGCCGGTGGTGTGCGTCAGGTTTTGGAAGCTGCCAAGGCCCATGCCAGCCACATGATGGCGGTCGAGATCGAAGTGGATCGCTTGGATCAATTGGCCGAAGTTCTAGAGGTCGGTGGCGCCAGCGTTGTGCTGTTGGACAACATGGACAACGATTTGCTGCGCGAAGCGGTGGCCATGGTTGACGGTCGCATGAAGACTGAAGCCAGCGGCAATGTGAAACTGGACCGTATTGCATCCATCGCCGCCACGGGCGTGGATTATATCTCTTCTGGGGCTTTGACCCATTCGGCGCAAACCGTCGATCTGGGTCTCGATTTTTAACGCTATAAGCTATCGATCGCGCGCTTGCGGAGAAATGCCCTGCGCGGCTTCCAGTATATATGGCAGCAATTCGTTTTGAATGCGGTCCTCGCCCCATATTTGGGACGAGACCGAAATCTGCAAGGCTGCGTAGGCACGCCCGTCAGGGCCTTTGATTGGGGCCGAGATCCCCGTTTGGTTCAAAATGATTTGGCTTTGCGACAGTGCGTAGCCGTTCAAGGCCGCCAAATCTATTTTGTCGCTGATGCCCGCGCGGTCCAGCGAGGTTTGTGGGGTCAAGGGGTTCAAGGGGTTCAAGGACCAGGTGTTCACAAAGACATCGCGCTCTTCTTTGGGGAAGGTCGACAAAATGGCACGACCCGCGGCCGAGCTTAAGGCCGGCAACCTGCGCCCGACGATGCTTGAGGAAAACTGGCTCCGGCGTCCGGGCACGCGGCTGATATAGAGCACGTGATCGCCCGACAGTTCCGCTAAGTTGACGGTGGCGTCCAATTGATGCGACAGCTCGATCAGCTTTGATTTTTACGGGGATGACCCTGTAACGATCGCCTCAGTTCAGGCCCCAGCGGGTCAAATGCCCAAGGAAATCGTCTTCCTGCCGGCGTTGCTCTTCTTGGCATTGATCGCGTTCTTGCAAAATGCCCGTATCTCTAAAAATGGAGTGCCATCATGACACAGTCAGTTCTATGTGCGGTAGACGTCAGCAACGGTGACGACGACCTGCCGACCATCCAAAAAGCAGCGCAACTTGCCGCGCTCGATGGGGCACAGTTGGATGTCGTCTCGGTTCTGCCCGACTATGGGATGAATCAGGTCAGCACATTCTTCGGTGCGGATCATCACGACAAGATGGTTGAAGAGGCCAAAGGTCTTTTGAACGACGTGGTCACCAAAGCCTTGGGCGACGCACAAAACACAAACGTGCGCCACATCGTGGCAACGGGGCGTGTTTACGAAGAGGTGCTGAACGTTGCGAAAAAGACCAATGCATCGCTGATCGTGGTTGGCGCCCATAAAGAAGACATCTCCGATTATCTTCTGGGGCCCAACGCGGCGCGTATCGTGCGCCACGCGACCTGTTCGGTACATGTGCTGCGTTAAGCAGGCTTGAGACCCCACAAACACGACCGCGCGCCGCACATTCCTGCGGCGCGCGTTTTCATTTGTGCCGCCTTCATCCTTGCCACCGCCACCCAAGGCAGATCGAAAATTAGCGGGCGAGGCATGGTTTAAAAATTTATCAATCTTGGCGCATTTTTTTCCCCAAAAGGGGTTGCACAGCCCGCCGTGAAGGACTAATCAACGCTCCAAGTTGGGGTGTAGCCAAGCGGTAAGGCAACGCTTTTTGGTAGCGTGTACCGTAGGTTCGAATCCTACCACCCCAGCCATTTTTCTCTTCAGCACATGAAAATAGTCACAGCCAGCTTTGCGCTGCGACTTGGGTTGCAATGGCATTTCTGTTTGCGTTTGAAGAACGCGTCTCACACGATGCGCGCAGGTCACATGGTCATCAAACAGCCCCTAGACACCCCAAGGGCAGAGTGCTTCGACCTTCGGGCGGCCAAGTTTATTCAGTGTCTCGATGTTATCTTTATAAATCTGCTCGGGGTCTGACACCTGCGCGAGGACTTTCGTCATCTGCTCTTGGCGCAGAATATGGATGATCGGGTAAGGGGAGCGATTGGTGAAGTGGCTCAAATCGTCAGCTGCCACACCCTCAAATTGATACTGAGGATGAAAGGATGCCAATTGCACATGCTCTGTCAGCTCTGCTTGCTCCAAGACCTGCTGAAACCAATCGAGCAAGTCGAGGTATGCGTCGAAGTCTTCTAAACCTTGGGTGAACATCAGCAAGCTTGTGGCAATGTCATTTTCGTTGGCCCCAAGCAGGCGCTGCAATTCATCCACACAGAACTGCTCGAGCTGAGCATCGGTGGTGGCATCACACACGGCATAAAACACTTGGTCGCGGCTTATGACGCTAGAGGCAAATGGGCATAGGTTTAACCCGACGACCATTTGGTCAAGCCATTGACGGGTGTTTTCCACCACGTCTTGATGCGCCAATGAGAGCGTCTGAAGGTCAAACGTATTGATAGGACAGATCCTTTCCTGCTTGGCGCCCTTAAACCATACGCTGCCCCTGTTTCCAATGTGTTTGCGAATGCCAAAACCACCAACACAGCGCATTCACAACCGCCTATAGCCTCACGCCACCCGCGCCAAAACCCTTGGCATCGACAGTGGCAAACGGCCCAAGCGGGGCGTTCGAACGTTCTGCAACGAATGTCTGAAATGAGGCTAAAGCAACGGATGCTGCGAGTTTCGCAAACGTCTTGAGGCGGGCATCGGCAGGCGTTGCGCCTGCCGATTTTCCAGCCAGCTACACGTCAGCCGCCTGCGATTTTCGAAATGAGGCTGGCGAGAGCTGCGGGCTGTGAATGAAACGGTGAATGGCTCGTCTTTAGCCTGTGCACTGTTGTTTGATTCCCCATAGCATCATCCATCAAGCGGATCATTTCTTGTTGCCCGGCTAGGGTTATGGCGCGGTCTTCAATGCATTGGATGTAGTGCCGTGCGACGCAGCCGAACCGCTCGGTGCTGACATTCGATGGCACGCCCGCCACCTGCGCAGGCTCATCCGGGTGCAAATGGTCAAGCGCTGTTTCGAATTGGGCATCCGTGAGATCGGCATAAAACGCTTCTTTTGCGCGCGCCATATATGCCGGATCGGATGAAGCCGTGTCCATGCGCAGCGCTCCGACTTGCTCGGGGTCGGCCATGAACAGCGTCGGCACTAGGGCCTCGGCCATCAATTCATGCTGGATCATCTGCCCCGCGACCATTCCCGGCGGCAACATGAATGCAGTCAGATACACCGCTGCTGAGACCTCATCTGAGATAGCCTCGACCACTGGCGATACGGTGAGCCCGCCCAGCGAATGGCCCAGCACCACGGCCTTGCCTCCTGTCTTGGCGTTCACCTCGCGCACGGCTTCGATTGCAGCGGCGGTTCGCTCGTCTTGCGTCATCCCGGCATTGGGCGAGGGTTCCGTTCCGAAGGCCGCGGGGTCCAAAGGGCGGGTGTTGAAGGATGCAGGTCGCGGCGCACTTGCCCCCGCGCCAGGCAAGTCAATCGCCTTTGCAACGCAACCTTCGGCTTCAAGCAGCGGGACAACCGAGTCCCAAGTATGATGATCGTGCCAGGCGCCGTGGATCAGCACCACTCCATTGGTCATTGTCATATTTTCCTCCCAAATTTAGAAAAACAGTTTAGGATTTGTTGGGGAGGCAGCGAAATGGACCAAGCTCACGAAATCTATGCCGAGACTCACGATTTGGGCGCAGGCCGCATCTGGGACACCGATCAGGTTTCACAAGAAGAGGCATTCGATCTTTATCGCGACGGCATCTGTTCGGCTTTCATGCCCCTGCGACCGGAACGTCCGTTGGATCCTGCTCGCCCATTTCGATCACGCCATGTGGCGCACAGCTTGGGCGACGTGGCCGTGAACATCGTCACTGCGACGCCCCATCCTGTCTTCAAGGACAAGCGGGAAATCGCGACGTCGAACGCCGAATGCTACTATGTCAACCTGCAGATTGCAGGACGCTGCCGGATTTTGCAGGCAGATGAGACGGTTGAAATAAGGTCCGGGCAGATTGCAATATTCGACAGCGCTCGGCCCTTTGCACTCGATCACGGACAGACAGAAATGCTTCAGGTCATGTCGCTGATGGTTCCAAAGACGCGTCTGTCAGGCGCGCCGTTGGGCGGGCCGCGGGTCTTGTCAGAGAACGCTGTTTACGGTTTGGCCTTGCGGCACTCCGCTGCCGCGATTGCGCCAACCTTGCGTGACAATAGTGATGACGCTGCAATGCGGCTGCGAGATGTTGTCGTGGGGCTGACGGACTTGGCCCTGTCCGGCGGCATGCCGCCCACCTGCCAACACACACGCAGAAGCGCGCATTATGGCAAGCTATGTGATCTGATCCGACGTCATTGCAGTGACCCACACACCAATGTGTCGCAAATCGCTAGGATGGCCTGCCTGTCCGGCGGCACAGTCAGGAACATTTTCACCGAGCACAATGACACCTTCGGGCGACGGCTTTTGTACGAACGCATTGCCATGGCAAAGCGCGTGCTCAGGAACCCGCGCAATGCCCATCTGACAGTTGCGGCGGTCGCATTTCGCTGCGGCTTTTCAGACGCGGCGCATTTCGGTCGTGCGTTTAAGGCCAGCGCCGGAATGGCGCCTGGAGCTTGGCGAAAGTCTGGTAGCTGAAACCTCGGGGCCGGTTTCTTGCAAAAGCCGTCGTTCTCTGTGGGACATAGTGTGACAGCAAAATCCGCGTGGTGGATCTTAGTGCACATTGCAGCGAACGTCAGCTCTGCGCGCACGCTCGTGCAACGCGCATGTCGCGCCTCGGTGCTGTTTGGGGGCATTCTGTATCCAGAGCTTCGCAAAACCACCTTTAAAACATGTAAAGTCGGGGATGGCGAAAGGCTTAAACTTTTGCAAACCCGCGCCACATTGTTGTGTAAAAGTTGCAAAGACAGTCTGGTTCCAAGCCATCATGCGCAAATGGAAAACTGCGACCTGAGCCGCTTCACGCGCCGCTTACCGTGTGCGTATCGTGGTTGCTGGGCAGTGATTGTCACGGTCGGCATGTATTAAATCCGTCGTGCACTGGTCGACTGTACCCAAGTGGAATATATGACAAGGCACCGGCGCGCGTTTGCGATGTCGCAATCTGTTTGAACAACCCCGAGGAATTTCCGTGCTTGCAGTCATATCTCCCGCGAAGAAGTTGAATATGGATTCTGTCATTGGGTTTGAACGAACCGCTCTGGAGTTTACTGCCGAGACCAAAGAACTTGTTGAAATCGCACGGACTTTAGACGTGGCGGCCCTGCGCAAATTGATGGGGATCAGTGAAAATCTGGCGGAGCTCAACGTCGAACGTTTTGCCGCGTTTTCTGAGGCGCCGGATTTTGATGCAGTCAAACAGGCGATGTTTATGTTCGACGGCGATACCTACACAGGCCTGAGCGCCAACAGCCTTGATGAACACGATGTGCTGTATGCGCAAGATCACCTGCGCATCCTGTCGGGGCTGTATGGGCTTTTGCGACCATTGGATGGCATTCAGGCTTACCGCTTGGAAATGGGAAGTCGACTTGCGACGCCAAAAGGCAAAAACCTCTACGACTTTTGGGGCGCGAAGATCGCACAAAGCCTCAATGATGCGGCATTGTCATGCGATGCTGGATATGTGTTGAACTGTGCCTCGACCGAGTATTTCTCGGCGGTAGACAAAGACGCGCTACACCCCCAGATTATCACACCCGTATTCTTAGAGCGCAAAGACGGTACCGAGAAAATCATCAGCTTTTACGCCAAAAAGGCACGTGGGGCGATGGCGCGGTTTATGGTTGAGAACCGCATCGCCGACCCGAAGGCGTTGCAAGAGTTTAACGCTGGTGGCTATGCCTACGACCCATCTCAATCGGACGCCACTACGTTTGTGTTTTCCAGAGACGTGTAAAACTTGGGCGGGACGCGCCTGTTTGCAACTCCCCGTTTTTCTCGACTTCGACAGTGAAACCTGTACTGATGTGACCTATACATTGGGGTACTAGGGTGTGAATTTGGATCAAATTGTTATTTTGGCTATCGTTGTGATTGTGGCGATCCCTGTCGCAATTATCTATCTATTGATTTCAAACGCCCATTTGAATCGGCGCGTTAAAGCACTTGAACAATTGGTCGCCAAAGCCGTCGCAAATGCGGCGTCTAAGTCTAAGGCCGAAGCGCAGCCCTTATCCACTGTGGCGCCCAAGCCAGCGCCATGGAAGCCAGCAGAACCTGAACAGACCAAACCGCCTAAAGTGGCTGCGGCGAGTGAGCCTGCGAAAGCAGTCTCCACCGCAGAAGTGCCGCCGCAATCCGAGCCTGATGGCCCACCCAAAGCTGTGGTCTTTACCTCAGAGAAGCTGCAGGCGTTGGGGCAGTGGCTCACGCAGAATTGGTTCTATGCCGCATCGGCCGTGTCTTTGGCGTTGGCGGGCGTTTTCCTTGTGTTGTACGGGATGGAACAAGGCCTCTTGCCGCCGTCCGTCCGTGTCGCCATGGCGTTTGGGTTTGGTTTCAGTTTGGTCGCTGCGGGCGAATATATTCGCAGGCGTTTTGGAGATAGCGAAAGCAGCAGTACGGCCTATTTGCCCTCCACATTTTCCGGTGCGGGCATCGTGACATTGTTTGGCGCGGTGTTGTCTGCGCGGCTTTTGTATGGATTCATCGGCCCTGAAATAGCGCTGATTGCGATGGCCTGCGTTGGCGCGATGGCGATGATTTTGGGCTGGTTCTATGGCCCACTTTTGACTGCAGTCGGGGTCATTGGCGCCATGATCGCGCCCTTTATCATCGGCGGCAGTTCGGAAAATCCTTCGATGCTTTTGGTGTATTTTGCCATTGTGACCTGTGTCGGTCTGGCGATTGATACATTGCGCCGCTGGGCGTGGGTCTCGGTCATCTCTTTGATCTCAGGGTTCAGCGCTGGCACTTTGTTGATGCTTGGCTCAGGTTGGCCCGTACAGATATATTTTGCGATGTATTGTACGCTTCTTGCTGTGCTGGCGATTGCGATCCCCGTGCGCAAAGTGTTCCCCGATCATTCGGGATCTCTGCTCAGCCTATCCGTGTTTGGAAAAGACAAAGATATGGCGTGGCCGGAATTTCCCACGCGTCTTGCCGGCGGCGCAATTGTTGCTGCCAGTGTCCTCATTTTCACCAATACCAGCGGTTTTCGCGTTGATATGTTCTGGGCGTCAGTTGCGACCTTATCCATCCTGACTTTGCTATTGCTTTTGTGGGCACACAAAGCGCCTGCGCTGGCGGATTTAACCGTGGTCCCAGTCGTTGCACTGATTGCCACTGTTGCCGGCGGCGCGAGGGTTTGGAGCATTCACACGGATATTCCAGCAGGCCTTGATGCACCGAAGCCGTTGATGGCCACGATCATTGTTGCGATTGGTATTGTGATTTCGGTCTCAGCAGCTTGGCGATCGCTGCGTAATGAACCGGCGTCAGTGCTTTTGGCCTTGGGGGCTGCCATCACTGCGCCAGCCTTGGCTATCGCGATGGACATTTTTTGGCAACCGATTGAAGTACTCGGCAGTTATGCTTGGGCGCTCCATGCGATGATCATCGGGGCGGTCATGGTTGGCGTCGCGGAACGATTTGCACGCGCAGATGGCCCTGACGATAGAAACCGCATGTCTTTCGCGGTCTTGTCGGCGTTGGCTTGCATTGCGTTTGCCATGATTATCATGTTCAGCACGGCGGCTTTGACCACGGCAGTTGCCGTCACCATCGTGGCAGCTGCTTGGTTGGATAAGAAATTCGATCTGCCCTTAATGTCCGTCTATATTACGACAGGCGTTGCCTTTGTTGGCTATCGATTGGTCATTGACCCTGGTTTGCATTGGGCTGCCAATGGGCCACTTGCCGAGATGATTTTGGCCTATGTGGGCGCAGTTGCGGCCTTCTCTGTGTCCTATTGGCTTGTACGATCTGTCAAACGGACCGCCAGCATGCTATTGCTGGAAAGCGCGGCTTTGTCAGCTTTGGGCATCTTTTTGACGATGTTGCTCTACCGGATCATCGTCTCTTTGAGCGGCGCTGATGCGAGTGACAGCCATTGGGCAGGGGGCATCGGCGCGACGATTTGGATCGTGTTGGGCATGGCGCAATTGCACCGTATTCAAATTGGCGGGCGGTTCACAATTCTGCGCGTTGCGCTGAGCCTTGTGTATATGGCTCTTGGCGTACTTGGAGTGTTGTTGACGCTGACAGTGTTCAATCCTTTGTTCGATTTCTACGGCGACCCTGTTTTGGGTCCGATCCTGCTCAATACTTTGATCCCTGCATATGTTCTGCCTGCGGCAGCGTTTGGGTTTGGGGCGTGGAAGCTGCAAGTGCTAAAAAGGTGGCAAAAGCTAGGATTTGCGGTTGCGGCCTTGGCTCTTGGTGGCGTGTGGCTTGCCCTAGCAATTCGCCATTTCTGGCGGGGTGCCGATATGGTATTGCCGGCAATGGAACAACCAGAACTCTACAGCTACACCGTGGCTTTGCTGGTGATTGGCGCAGGGGTCTTTTATCAGTCTTTGGCACGACCAAGTGCATTGCTGCGCAAAGTTGGCTTGGTGTTTATCGGGCTTGCTGTTGCAAAGGTCTTCTTCGTTGATATCAGTGGCCTTGGTGGTTTGATCCGTGTCTTTTCTCTATTGTTCCTCGGGTTGTCTTTGGCAGGGCTGGCGTGGCTCAATCGCTGGGCCGCAGCGCGCACGCGCGACGCTGATATCTCGTCAGAGCAATAACTGGCCTATGCCTCACAGTCACGGTGTTCGTGGCTGTGCCTCTCACCCTATGCTGAAAAGTTGGCGAATATGTTTGTAGAAATTTCTGTAGCCATGACATACGACACCGCAAAAGGCGATCCAGCACTTTTGGCCATAGAGGTGGCCGAAACCCAAGGCCAAACCGTTGTCAGAAGCGCGCTGGATGTCCCGAAGGCCAAACTGAAGCGTATCGACAGTGCGTTTGGGGTTGGTCAACGCATATGGGCGATGGGAACGGGATCGCTTTTGACAGTTAAGTATTCCGCCACAGTGGACGTTGTGCGTGACGATGTTGCGCTAGAAACGCTTGGTGCAACGCCGCTTCATTTGCTTCGTGCAGAAGCACTAGAATACTTGCGGCCATCGCGGTTTTGTCAGTCTGATCTTTTTGTGGATTTCGTAGAGCAACAGTTTGGTGGTCTGCGAGGCGGAGCTAAAGCCGCCGCAATTTTGGATTGGGTTCACACGCAGACCTCCTATGTTTCGGGAAGTTCAACGTCGACGACCACGGCCACAGACACCTTTTTTTCTCGGCAGGGCGTGTGCCGTGATTTTGCCCATCTCGCATGCAGTTTGCTTCGGGCGGCGCATATTCCTGCGCGCTACGTTTCTGGGTATGGACTGCACGTACAACCGTCTGATTTTCACGCGGTTGTGCAGGTATGGTTGGACGGGGCGTGGCGCATCTGTGACGCCACGGGGATGTGTTTGCCCTCAGAATTTGTCGTCATCGCGACAGGGAGGGATGCCGCGGATGTTGCGTTTATGGAGACATCTCAGAGCGCACAATGCGTTGCGCAAGAGGTTGCTGTCGCAAAATCGAGACAACAGAACATGTCTGGATGACATCTGAATGGATATGACAATTCCCCCAAGCCATGTTCGCAGCTTGGGGGAATTGTCTGGTGTGGTTACGACGACATCTGCTCTCTGAGCACTGCAGCCGTCAAAGAGGCAAGCAAATAGAGGCCCGAAAACAGAAGAAACGATAGCACTGTATTTTCGAATTTTCTGGGGTAAGTCGGCTCATCTGGTGCAATTGGGCTTGAGCTGAGGGACAAAAACCGCGTCTGGCGATTGGCTTCAACACGTGCACCTTCAAGTGCTTGCAAGGCCTGTTGGGCCATCGCTTGGCGCATTTGCAGATCGAGTTCCGCCATCTTCAAATCAAGCGAAATCCGAGCAAGGGAACCAGACGTCTCTGTCGGAACAGTCAACTGTGACCGCAGGTCCGCGACAACACTTTCAATGCGGCGTATGTCTCCTTGAACGCCTTCAACGCGTGCTTGGTTGGGGCGTCGGTTGTCCAACAGCTGTTGCAGCTCGAGTTGTTTCACCTGAAGTTGACCCTCGAAACGAGAGATTTGGCTCATCAATGCGCCTGTTTCAGCTTCTGGAGAGATCATGCCGATTTGTTCTTGCAGCTTGACGACGGCTTCTTGCGTTTCCTGCAGTTTTATTTCAGCTTCCTGAAGCCCTTCGCGCGCGCCTTTCATTTGGTCTTCGCGCTTGCGCAAGGTCAAGTTGTCGACACGTTCTTCCGCGTATTTGATGAGGGCTTCGCTGAACTTCTGCGACACATGTGGATCTGTCGCGACAACCTCTAGTTTGACAAGCCCTTCGGTCGGATCATAGCCGATTTTCACATGGCTTGAATAAGCCTTGAAGGCCTCTTCGTTGCTTGGATTTTCAGAGAGCCGCTGAACTGGGTCAATCGACGCGTCAGAAAAATGTTCTTTGAATCCAACATCGGCGTCCAGTCTCAGCATCGCGTCGCGACTTTCAAGATAGTCTTGCACAGCGATTGAATCAAAAGCACCGCTCAAAGGGGACGATGATAGCAATCCTGCGCCGCCACCTGTGGCTGATGGCTCAGCTTGTTGAATCATAAATGATGAATTGGTGGCATACATCGGAGTCGCAATTGTGTAGAAATAGATTCCGCAAAGTAGTGTTGGGATACCAACAAATACCAAAAGACGTGACACAAGTAGCGCCGTTTTGCGCCGACGTCTTTTGGCAATGTCTTTTTGAATTTGCGAGATTTCGCTTTCGCGTGACATCCGGTCCAACAGCTCTGGCGGCAATTGGGGAGCGACATCCGCACTTGCGGGGAGTGTGTTGTTTGACGTCGCTGGTAGGTTCGCGTCGTTTTCGGTTTTCGCCACTTCGAGCATGGTCGAACGTTTGAAGGGGTCGATACCTTGCTTGCGCAGCAGGCGCACCGCGTCAAATTCATTTTCAGGAGTGATGCCATGCTTTTGCGCCACGCGCCGTGCCATGCGCAACTGACGACCAGTTAAGCCTTCACGTTTGATGTTTTCAATTTCTTCGTCCACCGTGCGGGCTTCGTCGGAACCATTGTTTTCCGCATTTTCCGTCCGTACTTCCTTTTCTAAGGCATCGGAAATAGCACCTCTCGATGCGCGGCGTGAGACGGCAGTGGGGCGGGCTTTTGCGTGTGCTGAAGAACCAGGGAATGGTTCATCGCCAAAGCCATCGTTTTTACCTTCGTCATCGAACAGTTTATCGTTGAATTCTAGTTCTTTTTGCGACGGTTCGGGGCTGTCAATGGGTTCGACGGTATCCGATGTACCATTCGAGCGAGACATGCGACGGACCCGATAGTTTTGGGCTTTAGGCTTTGTAGTCATAGAGCACTTGCGCCTCTTCTAGTGTGTCGAACATATGCAATCGACCGTTTTTAAGGACTGCAGCAGAGCGACAGAATTTTTCCAGTGTCGATGCTTGGTGGGACACGACTATGATCGTGGTGTTTTCCAATCGCTCGCGCAGAATGGACCCGGCTTTCTTATTAAATGCAGCATCAGGTGCGCTCGGCATGCCTTCGTCGATGAGATATATATCGAAGTCGAGCGCGAGCAGCAGTGCAAATGACAGTCGTGATGCCATACCTGACGAATATTTGCCCACCGCGACATCGAAGTATTCGCCAATGTCGCACAGCCATCGGCAAAAGGCTTCGACATAGTCTGGATCGAGGTCATAGAGTTGCGCAACAAATCGCACATTTTCACGGCCCGTGTGCCTGCTGACCAAGCCGCCCATAAAGCCCAAAGGAAACGAAACGCGACAGCTGCGTCGAATTTCGCCTTCGTCAGGGCGTTCCAATCCGCTCATCATTCTGATCAGTGTCGTTTTTCCAGTTCCATTTGGAGCCAAGATACCAAGTGAATTGCCAAGCTCCACCCGAAAGGACGCTTGATCAAGGATCACCTTGCGTTGCGTCCCTGTCCAGAATGACTTGCTGACATTGTTAAACTCAAGCATCGATGCGCCTTGAAACTGCTTTACTCATTTGTACTTAGCGGACCTTTATTAACGAAGGGATTACTCAGCTGCAGTAATCACATTATGCGACTTTCAAAGAAGATATTCCACCTGAGAATAGAGCTTGAACGTAAACGGGGCCAAATTCACGTGAATTTGACCCCGCAACGATGTTGATGAGAGCTTAGGAAAACCCTTAGCCAGGCTGTTTTTGCACGCGGCAAACTTTACCAGCAATGATTGAAATCCCCGCAGCAGCGAAGGAGAACAGGGCACCCATTTTAGCCGCATCTTGGACTGGTGCACCGTGCAGCATTGTTGTGCTGTCGAAGGCAACCGTCGCGATAAAGAGCGACACCGTGAATCCGATGGCTGCTACACAGCCGATCACGAACAAGTCGATTGTGCGCATGCCAGCAGGCAAACCCAACTTGAAAACATGTGCGGCCAAGGCGCCCATGATCAGAACACCCACAGGTTTACCGATGATAAGACCTGCGAGAACCAGCCAAGTGGCTTCGCCGATCGCATTGAATTCTACGCCAGCGTTCAGCAGGCCGAAGAAGAACAAGATGATCTCGACCGGAACCTTGAGTTTGTGTTCGATGTCGTTGAGCAAATCGGTGAGGTGTGCTTCTGCGGCCGCGAAAATACCAAAGGCGCGGTCAGCATGAGGAATTGTTGGCACGATCGGCAAAAGACCTAATGCAGGGTGAATGCCCGCCATCATAAAACCGTACCATGAGAAACATGCAGCGATGAGGTAAGGCCAGAAGTGCAATTTTTGGCGAACCCAAGTGGATGTCGCGCGCAACTCGTTGCCGCGATCCAGTTTGCGTGGCAGCCAGTTGGCCAAGAAAAACACAGCCAAAGCCGCAAAGACGGACAAAAGCAGCCATTCGACAGCCAGCTCAGAGCTTGGGTAGAAGATCGCAAGGATCACGAGGCCCGCAGCGTCATCAGCGATGGCAAGCAAAAGCAAGAAGCGCACAGCAGGGTGGCCGGCGCCAAAGACGATGCGTCCAACGAGGTATGAGAATGCAATGTCTGTGGCTGTTGGTACAGCCCAGCCGTTTTTCACAGCGTCAAAGGTTTCAGATCCCATGATCATCGCAAGGCCGAGGTAAACAGCAATTGGGCCAGCCATGCCGCCAAAGGTTGCAACCAGCGGAGTGGCCGCTTTTTTGCCGCGCAAAGAGCCGTTTTTCAAGATCACAGCTTCCCAGACTTCTTTGGCCGCAATGGCAAAGAAGAAGGCCATAAGAATGTCATTGAAGAGGTAGTGAAGCGTCAATGTACGGTGAACGTGTCCATGATCGTCCATATGTGGATGGCCGATGAAAAAGTCATCGACGATGACGAAGTCGACCATTGCATGATACGAATGCGCGTCCACATTCGCCCAGACCAGAGCAATAATCGCGCCCATAATCAGCAGCAGCGAATAGCCGGTTACAAAATTCCACACCTTATACATATTTTCAGACCTCCAAACCTCTGTTGGGTTTACCCAATTTTATGAAGGTCAAATACGGCATGGAGCCAAGCCGCGCAAGCATTGAACGGGCAGCGCGCGGGATGTTCGCGTAAACAAAAGGCGCTTGGAATGTCTGGGCCTCTATTTCAGGCACCCATAGGCAATTGGGGCTGCGTGCAATTGGGCGTTCTCAACGCATATTTTGGCCAACTCTCCAATAGACCTTAGCTTAAAGCCCCCATACAATAAGTGTACTTATTTAAATTTGGAGGGATTTATGCCCGACACCACTCCTTTGGCCCAGATGCCTGGTCATCTCATTCGGCGTTTGCACCAACACTCGTCAGCTGTGTACCAAGATCGCGTCAAACAGGCGGGTTTTGACGTCACTTCAGTGCAATTTGCGGCGTTGAGCACGCTTGAAAGCCAGCCCGGGCTTGATCAAGCCAGTTTGGCCAAGCGTATCGCTTATGATCGGGCGACAATCGGCGGGGTGGTCAAGCGGCTGGTCCACAAAGGCTACGTCGAACGCTTGCCCGACGAAGAGGATCGGCGCGCGTTTAAACTGTGGCTCACGCCAGAAGGTATGAGCGCCCTGCAGCAGCTCAAAGGCATTGTGACGGTGCTTCAGGGCGACATTTTAGGGACGTTGACCGAAGATGAAAAAGACACGTTGTTGCGGCTGATCGCAAAGGCATTGGATGTGCCGTCCTAAATTAGACGCAAGGAGGTGGCGGCATCGATGCGCGCGCAAGGTCTGAGCAATTGACCTTGCAGACCAGTGCAGTATTTAGGCGCTGTGGATTGTCCAACAGCCTCGATCCCATCAGCCCCGATCACATGGGCACAGGAGCCAAAATGACCGAACAAGACTTGCCGATGCAAAACGTTGACGCTGCGCAGGCGACCCCAATTGATGTGGCCCACGCTGCAATGGAAGCGGCGCCCAATGACGACGCGCAGCGATTGCGGTTTTTTGAACGTCTTGCAGACGGCGAGTTGTTTTTGCTTTTGGACAAAGAGCATGATGCAGGCGACGCCTTGGAACCACGTGTGTTTCCTGTCGAGGATCAAAGCTATGTCTTGGCCTTTGATCGCGAAGAGCGCTTGGCTGATTTTGCGGGTGAAGCGCCCTATGCGGCCTTATCGGGTCGGGTTTTGGCGGACATGTTGGCGGGTCAAGGCATTGGTTTGGGCCTTAACTTGACCGTTGCCCCGTCTGAAATGCTGCTGCCGCCTGAGGCGATGGAGTGGCTCAAAGACACATTGGCGCATGCACCGTCTGAGGCAGAAGCCAAGCCAGAAGAAGTGACCCCGCCACACGGATTGCCTGAGCCTTTGATCACGGCACTTGATGCCAAATTGGCAATCGCGGGTGGCTTGGCGCGTGTCGCCTACTTGGCGGGCGTGACGTATGAAGGCGGCGCAAAAACGCATTTGTTGGCCTACGTCGATCACATGCCGGGGTCCGAGGGCGCATTGGCGCAACTGGTTGCAGAGGCTCTCACGTTTTCGGGCATCGAGGCTGGTGCTTTGGATGTGGCGTTTTTCGCCTCCAGTGATCCACTGTGCGCGCCCCTTGCCCGTCACGGATTGCGCTTTGATCTGCCAGAGCCTGAGCAACAAGCCACAGGTCCATCCGCACCCGGCATGGATCCCAGCAAACCGCCAATTTTGCGCTAAAGCTTTACAGGTCTTTCGATTTTGAAACCGGCTTTTGCAAGGCCAGCGTTAGTAGCCGGCCGTGCGATCAACAAGGTGCAGCATGGGCTGACCAGCCTCAGCGCGCAGGATGTTTTCTGCAATCACCTCAGAGGCCGTGTTGGGCCGTGTTTCCGCCGCGATATGCGGCGTCACCGTGACGCTTGGATGATGCCAAAACGCGTGGGCGTCTGGCAAAGGTTCGATCCGGAACGCATCCAAAGTGGCATGGGCAATGTGGTCACTGTCCAACGCGTCAAGCAGCGCATCGTCGTCAATCAAGACACCACGACCTGGGTTCAAGATCACCGCGCCACGCGGCATCATCGCGAGCGTTTCGGCATTTAGAGTGTTCTCTGTCGCAGGCGTGTTGGGCAACAACAGCACACAAATCTCTGCGGTGCACAGCGCTTGCTTCAGCCCTTCAGGGCCATGTAGGCAGGTGACACCCGCAATGTCCTTGGGACTGCGGGCCCAGCCAGTGACCTGAAACCCAAGGGCCGCCAATGCCTTAGCCGCAGCGCCGCCCAGCATGCCAAGACCCAAAACCGTAACATGCCTGTCGCGCGCCAATGGGGGCGTGGTTTGATCCCAAACACCGTTCAGTCCGTGAATATGACGATCCATTCCTAAGTGATGGCGCATCACGTGGCCGATGACCCATTCGGTCATGCCAAGCTCTAACCCGTCATCCACCATGCGGCACAACGGCTGTGTCAGGGTCGGGTTGCCCACAATCGTCTCAACGCCTGCCCACAGACTGAGCACTGCCTTGGTCTGTGCGTAAGGCGTGAAATCCGTCAATGCAGGGTTGGGCGCATACACAATATAGTCGGTGCGATCTGTGGGCATGTCTTCGGATATCACCGCGTCAATGCCGCGCGCCTTAAGCGCCTCGGGCAATGCGTGTTGGTACTTTTGCCAAAGCCCATCTGGGCCGGAAAATAGAATGTTCAATGTCATGGCCAGACTTTCACAGGTTGCAGGCTTTCACACAGGTTACGACTTGCTGCGAGGGCGGTGCACATGGGCGGATTGCACCACACCAAAGGCAACCATCAACACCAACATCGCAGAGCCACCATAAGACACCATGGGCAAAGGCACGCCAACAACAGGGGCGAGGCCCATGACCATCGACATGTTCACCGCGAAAAACAAAAAGAACGTCGCCGCAACACCAATCGTGACAAGCGCGCCAAAGCGATCCCTATTGTTCATCGCGGAAATCAGACAAAACACGATGACGCCCGCATATAACAGCAGCAACGAAATGCCGCCCAAAAAGCCAAACTCTTCGGCCAGTGTGGTGAAAATAAAGTCGGTGTGTTTCTCGGGCAAAAAGTTCAAACGCGACTGCGTGCCTTGCATAAAACCACGTCCAGTCCAGCCGCCTGATCCCAATGCGATTTTGGACTGCGTAATGTGATACCCTGCGCCCAAAGGATCAGAAGACGGGTCCAAAAACGTATCGATGCGGCGGTATTGATAGTCTTTTAACGCTTGCCACGGGGTGCCGCGTGAGGAAAACACAAACGTCACCAAACCACCGGCCATGGCCGCAACCGCGCCAAAATACCACCAGCTGACGCCGGCAGAAAACATCACAACCGCTCCACCAAACACTAGCAACAGGGATGTCCCAAGGTCAGGTTGCTTCAAGACCAATACGGTCGGCAAAAGGATCAAAAATACGGGGATCGCCACCCAAATCGGGTGCGATACTTTCTTGATATCCAGCCAGTCATAATAGCCAGCCAAGAGCATAATAAGCGTGATTTTCATCAACTCAGACGGCTGAAGGCGCATGAACCCAAGGTCAATCCAACGCTGGGCCCCCATACCAACTTCGCCGAAAAACTCAACGATCAGCAGCAACACCAAGGACAACACATATCCCAACCCAGCCATATTGCGCCAAAACCAGATCGGAACCATGGCAATCATCAGCATCAAGACCAGTCCGACGCCAAAGCGCTTCATCTGTGGTGCGGCCCAAGGGGAAAAAGAACCGCCTGCATTGGAATACAGCATGATAAAGCCGACACTCGCCACAGCTGTCAGCAACAGAACCAAGGCCCAATTGACGTATAGGATTTTGGATATGCCCGTTGGCACCGTTTTAAGATTTTGCTCTAAATAACTCACGCTTTGCTCCGTGTGTCAGACGCAGCGCCGTTCGAGCGCAGCGGCAGTGCATCAAGACGGCTTTTGATGCTGCTGCGCTGCGATTCAGGATAAGAGGCCAAAGGCGGCACAGCGCCGTGCAGCGCATACAGCATCAAGTCGCGTGCCACAGGCGCCGCTGCCGTAGAGCCGCCGCCGCCATGTTCGATCACAACAGAGACCGCATATTTGGGGGCGTCATATGGCGCATAGGCGACGAAGAGCGCATGATCTCGTTCTTCCCACGGCACGTCTTTGTTGTTCACAACGACGTTGCGGGTTTGGCTGGTGCCTGTCTTGCCCGCCATGCGTTTGCCCTCGGCCACAATCCGCGACCCATAGGCTGTACCGCGCGCATGGTTGGACACTTCGTACATGCCTCTGCGCACGGACCGCAGCATGTTTTCATTGATTTCAAGCGAGCCGCCGCGCTCAATCGGTTGTTCAACACCGTCGATAGACTTGACCAAACGTGGGACAATTTCGCGCCCCGTCGCAAGTCGCGATGTCATCACGGCGAGTTGCATCGGGGTCGTCAATACAAAGCCCTGTCCGATGGCGGCGTTCAAGCTGTCCCCGATCACC
The DNA here is from genome assembly GCF_039769035.1 of Pacificibacter sp. Lineage (NCBI taxonomy): Bacteria > Pseudomonadati > Pseudomonadota > Alphaproteobacteria > Rhodobacterales > Roseobacteraceae > Pacificibacter > Pacificibacter sp. The sequence goes on along the minus strand of NZ_JBDMZG010000055.1, from coordinate 24,334 downwards.
CACTCCGCGCCGCGCTTTGTGCGTTTCCATTGTTTGTCGGGCATCAAGCCAGATGACATGCCGGGCAGGGGCAAGTCGAAACTGTCGCCCAATCCCAACCTGCGGCCCATGGCGGCGATCTTTTCGATCCCTGTGCGCTGGGCCATCTCGTAATAATAAAGATCGCACGAGTGGCGCAGCGAGTTCGTGAGGTTGACGTTGCCGTGACCGGCCCGTTTCCAACAGTGGAATCTGCGCCCGCCCACTTCGACGTAACCAGTGCAGCGCACCGTTTCATCCGGTGTCACCACACCTTCTTCCAAGGCGGCCAAGGCGGTCACCATTTTAAACGTCGATCCTGGCGGGTAAGCCCCTTGCACTGACTTCGATGGAAGCGGGCGATAGATGTTTTCCAATAAGGATCTGTAATCTTTGGATGAAATACCACGCACAAACAGGTTTGGATCAAATGCTGGCGTAGACCCTGCCGCTAAGACATCACCTGTTTCCACGTCCATAATAACAGCCGATGCACTTTCGCCCGCCAAACGCGCTTGGACAAAGTTTTGCAGTTTGTGGTCAAAGGTCAGCTGAATATTGGAGCCAGATATACCTTCTTGGCGGTCAAGCTCGCGAATGGTGCGACCGCGTACGTTTTGCTCAATGCGCAGCGTGCCAGCTTGCCCCTTCAGTTGATCTTCCAACTTGGTCTCGACACCCGTCAGCCCAATTTGAAAATCTGGAATGCGGTAGATCGGATCGACGACGTCCATCTGATCAAGCTTGTCTTTCGTCACAGGGCGCACATAGCCCACAGTGTGTGCGAAATCTTCGGCAAACGGATAGAGGCGCGTCAATCCGACTTCGGGCGAGACACCCGGCAAGGCGGGACCATTGGTGGCCACTGTTGAAAAGGCTTCCCAAGTCATTCGATCTGCAATGGTCACTGGCACAGATGGACCGGTTTCGCGGCTGTTTAGTTTTTTGCGCACGCGCTCTTGTTCGTCTGGCGATAGGCCAATGAGACGTTCCAAATTTCGCAACACAAGATCAAGTTCGCTCGAGTCTTCTTTGCGAATAACAATGCGAAACGTCTGTTCATTTTCGGCCAAAAGCGTGCCGGTTCTGTCGTAAAGCAACCCACGAGCAGGGGGCAGCAATCGCACTTTTAGGCGGTTCTCATCTGCCAACATGCGAAACTGTTCGGCCTGATCCACCTGCATATAGCGCATGCGCAGGCCCAAAATACCCATGAACGCCAATTGAGACCCGCCCAAAAACAGCGCGCGGCGCGTGATTTTCTTGGCGCTTTTGGCGGTATCTGCGGGGGATCGCCTCATCTTGACCGTCCAATCATGTCGGCTTCAGCAGCCGATATCTTGGTGACGCCCATCGCCATAACTGAAAGCAATACAACAAAGGGATATGCGATAAGTGTTGAAATTTGCTGCAAAATTACCAAACCGAAAGAGGTCTGATCCACCATGAAAATGGCCAAACACACGCGATATACAACTGCGAGGCCAAACATCACGCCAGCAATCGAGGCCCATTCAACCAAGAAAGGCATATCGCGGGACATCCCTTCGCGTCCGCGCAAAAATTCAAGCGCGATCACACCTAAACCCGCCCACAATCCGGGCGGGCGCATAAAGACAAAGTCGGAAATCAGTAGCATGATGGCCACCAAATAGATCGGCACATAGGCAGGGCGGCGCAGCACCCAAGCGAACGCGAACGCCAACATGAAATCAGGTCCAGGCCAGCGCCCTGTACCAACCTCAAGCGGGAGCAGGCTAATGAAAAGCGCGATCAAACAAATCACCGTAAAACCGGCGCGATACGTCCATTGCCTGACCACCCACGGTTCAACCATTGTCGCTCTCCACGCCCGCAGTGTCATTTTCCACTTCAGACACCGGCTCTTCTGGTATCAAAATCGGTTCTGGGGGCACGATTAGAGATCCAGGATCCACAATCTGTTCACTCGACAAAGATCGCAACACACGCAGGTAATCCAGCCGTTCATAGTCCGCAGCCAAAACAACGCGCAACCGACGATCTGCGCCAAGCGCCACTTGCCCAATCACCAACCCGTGCGGAAAGACACCACCATCGCCGGAGGACACAACGCGGTCACCGGGGCGGATCAATTCAGGGCTTTCGATGAAATCCAGCGGCGGGCGCGCGGTGTTGTCCCCTGACAAAATGGCGCGCTGACCAGAGGGCTGAATCGTGACAGGCAACCGCGAACTGCTATCGGTCAACAACATCACACGCGCGGTGTTTTCACCAAGGCCAGAAATGCGCCCGACAAGCCCGATCCCGTCCATCGTGGCCCAGCCATCCATCAACCCATCACGCGCGCCGATGTTTAAAAGCACAGATTGGCGAAACGGTGATCCACTGTCGGCCAAGACTACGCCAGTGATGAATGTATACTTTGGGTCCAGCCGCACGTTGTTGAGATCAAGCAGTGTCGCGTTCTTTTGTTCCAGCTGCAGCGCGGCCTCTTTCCAAGCCTGCATCTGGCGCAATTCGCGGCGAAGCTCTTGGTTTTGCTCGTAAATACGCGTGTAGCTTTGAAAGTTCTCAATCATGTCGGCCGCTTTTGTCACCGGCACCAAGGCCCATTCAAAAGAGGGCACGACCTGATCGACCAACTGCGCACGAATGCGTTCGACGCGCGGGCTGTCTATGCGCCACAGAATAAAGATGCCGAACAAAACAAGGATAAGCATCGCAGACAAAAGCCTGCGGAGCGGACGCGTATAGCCTTCAGATGTGCCGGTGTCTTTGGCCACGGTTTCTCCGAATACCTAAGGGATCGCAGACAAAAGGGCAGCGGTGCCCGCTTGCCCTGAGATCAGCTGTCGTAGTCAATCACATGACGGAGTTGTTTTTCATACTCCAAAGCTTTGCCAGTGCCCAAGGCCACACAGTTCAGCGGCTCGTCGGCAACTGAGATCGCAAGGCCAGTTTGCTCGCGCAGTGCCAAGTCCAAGTCGCCAAGCAAAGCGCCACCACCTGTCAGCATAACACCGCGGTCTACGATGTCTGCCGCCAAATCAGGGGGCGTGGTCTCCAAAGCAGTCATAACGGCTTCGCAAATTTGCTGCACAGGCTCTGACAAGGCTTCTGCCACTTGAGCTTGGGAAATTTCGATCTCTTTTGGAACACCATTCAAAAGATCGCGTCCGCGAATGGTCATCGCAGCACCACGTCCATCGTCCGGCATCCGCGCCGTACCAATGGTTGTTTTGATACGCTCAGATGTACCTTCACCGATCAACAAGTTCTGCTGACGGCGCAAATAGGCGATAATGGCGTCATCCATGCGGTCACCACCAACGCGCACAGAACGCGCGTAAACGATGTCACCAAGGGACAAAACCGCCACCTCAGTTGTACCACCACCGATATCGACAACCATGTTGCCTGTTGGATCAGTGATTGGCATGCCTGCCCCAATAGCGGCCGCAATAGGCTCTGCGATCAAACCGGCGCGACCTGCGCCAGCCGAGAGAACCGAGTTGCGGATCGCACGTTTTTCAACGGGTGTCGCACCATGAGGCACACAGACGATGATTTTGGGTTTTGGGAACAACGTGCGGCGGTGAACTTTGCGAATGAAATGTTTGATCATTTCTTCAGCCGTGTCGAAGTCAGCAATCACACCGTCACGCATCGGGCGGATCGCCTCGATTGAACCAGGTGTCTTGCCAAGCATGTGCTTCGCATCTTCGCCGACAGCCAAAACTTGCTTGCGGCCATCTTTGACGTGGTAGGCCACAACTGACGGTTCATTCAGGATGATACCCTTGCCCTTGACGTAGACCAGCGTGTTCGCCGTCCCAAGGTCAATTGCCATATCCGAAGAGAAAAGTCCTCTGATGCCAGCCATAGTGTTGTCTTTCCTCGCCATATCCGAAAACGGAGAATCTCTCCTGTAAAAGGCCTTATATGCGCCCATGCGCTTGTGGGAAAGGGGGGGAGGCACGCTTGCGGCAAACTCTTGCTACCTTGCCTGCGATCTGTGCAAAATTTGATGTTTTGCATTTCGACGAAAATGTTCGATTTGTGCAAGCGGGTACATGGTGTCATGCGCCCGCTGCGATCAAAGTTTAAGGACGTAGGAGGATTTTACCTTTGCGGCCCGTAGTTTGTGCAGCCTCCACGGCCTGTGCAATGTCGTCGAACGCAAAGATGCCACCGGACGAAAGTTCCAATTTGTTCTGTGCGGCCAAAGTAACCAGTTCAGTAATAAGGCCTACACGTTTTTGTGGATCCATCATTTCAGTCACCTTCGCACCCCAAAACCCTTTGACGGTGATGTGCTTAAAGATGAGCGCACCAGAGTTCAAAGTCAGGGGCGCGCCGGTCGCTGTGCCGAATGTAATCAGCTCCCCTTGCCAGCCCAACAGGTCGACCAAGTCTTCGGCCAATGCACCACCAACTGAGTCCACTGCAGCCTTCGCGCCAGCGTCACCGATTAGTGCAGAAGCTTGCTCTTTCCAGCCATCTTGATCGGTTGAAATGACATTCTTCATGCCGATTGCTTCAAGCTCGGCCACAGCGTCTGCGCGGCGCACAAGGTTAACTGTGTTGATGCCTTTCGCCGCTGCAAGCGCTGCAAAGATCTTGCCAACAGCGCCGTTTGCAGCTGTTTGCACGACCCAATCGCCCTCAGAGACAGTGATGAAATCAAGCAGGGAAATGGCGGAAAATGGCATGGCGATCAACTGCGCAGCTGCTTCATCTGGGATCACATCGGGAAGCGGCACAACGCCCGCCGCTGGTGCGATAAAGCATTCCGCCCAAGTCTCGTTGATGCCTGCAGCCGCAACGCGCTGCCCGATCATGGCCTCGGGCACGCCTGCGCCAATTGCCTCGATCACGCCGACCGCCTCAGAGCCACCAATCGCAGGCAGTTCAGGTTTGTAGCCATATTGCCCGCGCACCGTCCAAAGGTCGTGATTGTGGATGGGTGACAGAATTGTCTTGATGCGCACCTCGCCTGCATTCGGTGCAGGGAGGGGCATGTCAGTGGCTTGCAGAACGGCGGCTGGGTCACCAAAGGTTTTATGGGCTGCGGTTTTCATGGGAGATCCTTTTATACTCTGTTGTGCATGTGCGCATTTTAATTGGGTATTCAACCCGGTAGATCCCACTTACGTCGCGTCGCTTGGCCAAATGCAGGGCATAATTTCCATGTAAAAAGGGCGCGCTGTGAAGCACGCCCTTAGATATCCAAAATCCGAATACAGTTTAGCCTGCGTCGGTGTATTTGATCTCTTTGGTATCCGCGCCAGGCGCAGATTTTTCGCGACGCACGATCAAGCGATTGACCGCATTTACATAGGCTTTGGCGGATGCAAACACCGTGTCAGTGTCTGCACTTTGACCCGTCGCGATGCGTCCGTTTTCTTCCAAACGCACTGAAACTGTCGCTTGCGCGTCCGTGCCCTCAGTGACCGCGCTCACTTGATACAGTTGCAAACGGGCCTCTGTTGGGAACAGCTGTTTGATGGCTTTGAACGTCGCATCAACAGGGCCGTCGCCTTCACTGGTGCAGGTCTTTTCAACGCCGTCGATGGTCAAAACGATCTCAGCGGTTTGCGGCGAAGCAGAACCACAGACAACCCGCAGGCTTTTCACTGTGATGAAGTCGTTTTGCTCTTCTGCGCCGCTGTCTTGCATCAAGGCGACCACATCGTCGTCGAGCACTTCTTTTTTGCGATCAGCCAAGTCTTTGAAACGCACAAAGACGTCTTTCAACTGGTTGTCGCCCAATTCAAAACCCAGCTTTTCGAGTTTCGCACGCAAAGCCGCACGGCCAGAGTGCTTGCCCAAAGGCAAAGACGTACCTGCCAAACCCACATCCGCAGGGCGCATGATTTCAAAGGTTTCAGCGTTTTTGAGCATGCCGTCTTGGTGGATGCCAGATTCATGCGCGAAGGCGTTTTTGCCGACGATGGCTTTGTTTGGCTGCACGACGAAACCAGAGACCTGCGACACGCGGCGTGAGAGGTTCATGATTTTCGTTGTATCGATTTTCGTGCTGTAAGGCATGATGTCGTTGCGCACTTTCAGCGCCATCACCACCTCTTCCAACGCGGTGTTGCCCGCGCGTTCGCCCAAGCCATTGATCGTACATTCGATCTGACGCGCGCCAGCTTCTACTGCGGCCAAAGAGTTGGCCGTCGCCATGCCCAAGTCGTTGTGACAGTGCGTGGCAAAAATGATTTCATCCGCGCCAGGCACACGTTCGAGCAACATTTTAATGATGTCAGAGCTTTCGCGCGGAATAGTGTATCCGACGGTGTCAGGAATGTTGATCGTGGTGGCACCCGCTTTGATCGCGATCTCAACAGTGCGACACAGGTAATCGTGTTCCGTGCGGATCGCATCCATTGGCGACCACTGCACGTTGTCACACAGATTGCGCGCATGCGTGACTGTGTCGTGAATTTTGTCCGCCATCGCGTCCATAGACAGCGCTGTGATGTCGCGGTGCAAAGGCGATGTGCCGATAAAGGTGTGAATGCGTGGCTGGGCGGCGTGTTTCACAGCCTCCATACAGCGGTCAATATCGGTGAAACTGGCGCGGGCCAAACCACAGATCACGGAATTTTTGGAGTTCTTTGCGATCTCGGACACCGCCTCAAAGTCACCTTGCGACGCAATCGGGAAACCTGCCTCGATGATATCGACGCCCATTTCATCCAAGAGGCTGGCGATTTCCAGTTTCTCGTTGTGGCTCATCGTGGCGCCGGGAGATTGTTCGCCGTCGCGCAAAGTCGTGTCAAAAATCAGAACTTGGTTCTTGTCGGATACAGATGTCATGTGAGGTCTCTCAATGTTCTTAGCTTAGGGGTGTGTTTGACTTGGCGCGGTGGACACTTCTGAGCGGTCGCGCCAAAGGCACGCTCAGAAGCAGCTAAGAAGGAGTAGGTCGCGACGAAGCGCTGCGCTGTTGCGCAGGGACTGGATGGAAATATGAGTCTGGTTCGTCATGCGGGCGACTATAATCACGAGAAGCATAAAGAAAACCCCCAAAAGTGAACTTTTTAATAGGCTCATACGTAGGCTTTATAATGGAGGGCTCATGCGCGTATTGATCATTGGACACACAGGCGGCATCGGGGCCGCGCTTTTCGCTGCCTTGCGTCTTGCTGGGCACGACGTCATTGGCCTCTCGCGTAGCACAGACGGTATGGATTTGCGAAAGCCCGACAGTATCGAACCAGCTTTTTCCAACGTCTCTGGTCTGTTTGATGTGGTGGTCATTGCAACAGGGCAGTTGCATGGCGCAGGGGCACCGCCTGAAAAGTCGCTCAAAACGCTGACAGCACAGGCCATGGCGGATCAGTTTGCGGTCAATACCATCGGCCCCGCGATGATTTTGCGCCAACTGCATCGGATTTTGCCCAAAGATAGGCCGTCAAAAGTGGCGGTGCTCACCGCGCGGGTGGGCTCTATCGGGGATAATCAAATGGGCGGCTGGTACAGCTACCGCGCAGCGAAGGCGGCGACCAATCAAGTGGTGCATACCGCCGCGATTGAGCTTGCGCGTTCCCATAAGCAGTCTTGCTTGATTGCCTATCATCCTGGGACCGTCGCAACGGCTTTTACCTCAGACTATCAAGGCAGCCATCGGACGGTGCCTGCTGATGAAGCCGCGCAGAACTTGTTAAAGCTAATCGGCGCGCTCGGGCTGCAGAACACTGGCCAGTTTTACGATTGGACGGGCTCGGTTGTGCCTTGGTGATCTTGCTGAAAGGCCTGTTGAGCTTTGGCCCGTTGAGTTCTGGCGCCGAAAAAAAACTGGCCTTGGACATCATTAGACACAAGGGCAGCGTGAAAAAACGAGCACGGTTGATCCGGCCTTATTCGCTCGCGGGAGGTGTCGTTTCTGACGCAGGAGTGGCCTCTGGTTCAGCCGTTGAAACCAGCGCGCCATCATCCCAATCGCCAGAGGCGACTTCGCCAGATGCATAGGTGATTGTGCCGCGGCCTTGGCGTTTGCCTGCCACGAATAAGCCGTCGTAGATGTCACCATTGGCATAGGTTGCCTTGCCCTTGCCATTGATTTCGCCCTCAGACCATGCGCCCACATAGGTGTACCCTGATGGCATGACCAATGTGCCCATGCCGTCGCGTTTGCCGGCCTTGAAATCACCGTCATATGTCGTGCCGTCCGCGTAGGTGGCTTTGCCTTTTCCGATACGTTCGCCGTTGACCCAATCGCCATCGTACACAAACCCATCGGTGTAAGTCATTTTGCCTTTGCCGTGGTTCTGCGCGTTCTTAAACATGCCTTCATAGATCAGCCCATTGGCGTATTCGGCGCGTCCCATGCCTTCGATCACGCCATATTGCCATGCGCCGTCATAGGTTGTGCCGCCAGGGTAGGTGATCTTACCATTGCCATGCGCCAGATCGTCCAAGAAATCGCCGACAAAAATTGATCCATCGGGGTAGGTGACTTGGCCCGTGCCTTCAATGCGCCCTTGAGCCCATGCGCCAGTGTAAACATAACCGTCTGTGCCTGAGAACGTGCCTGTGCCGTCGCGTTTGTCGTCGTCAAAGTCACCAACGTAGACATCGCCATTTGCATAGGTGACTTGGCCTTGGCCTTGGCGTTTTCCTTCGACAAGTGTGCCCTCATAGACGTCGCCATTGGGCTGAGAAATCGTGCCTTCGCCGTTGCACTGCCCCGCGACCCATTGGCAATCAAGCGTCAGGCCGTCTGCCAATGTGAGCACGCCTTGACCATCGCGCGCGTCGCCCGCCAGTTGACCGACATATTTCGCGCCCTCAGGATAGGTGATCGTGCCTTGGCCCTCTTTGACACCGTTCACCCACGATCCTTCGTAGACATAACCCGTGGGGCTTTCCATGCGCCCTTGGCCGTGGTGGTTGTTGGACAAAAAGCTGCCTTCATATGTGATGCCGCTGGCATAACGGGCCGCGCCCGAGCCGGTGATCACACCGTTTTCCCAGTCGCCTTCGTAGGTGCCGCCATCGGCGTAGGTGATTTTGCCAAAGCCGTGTTGCTTGCCTTTTTCAAAGCCGCCCTCATAGACGGATCCATCGGGATAGCGCGCCACGCCTTGGCCTTTGATTTCACCCATGACCCAATCGCCAGTGTATTCAAAACCGTTCGGCAAGCGGTAGCTGCCGGTGCCATCTTGTTGGCCGTCTTTGAACGTGCCTTCGTAGATGCCACCCTCGTCATATTGGCGGGTTTGCACTTTGCCATCTTGCGCCAAAAGTGTGGTCGGGGCCGCGAGGACTGCCGTGAGGCTCAACAAGGCGAGTCTAAGTCGTATTTTGGTCACTTTTGGTCTTTCCATTACGATCTGTGGCCATGCGCGGCCCAATGTTGTGCCCAACCTAGGCAGTCTCGTGCCGGTGAGCAAATGTTTTTGGCGTGATCGGCTTTCCCTTGCCGCTCATTCTGCTAAACCAGACGCAAGTTTTAAGAGGCCGTCGATATGACCGATAAATTCCGCCTGACACTGGCACAACTGAACCCGACAGTTGGCGCGATTGACGCCAATGCCGAGGCCGCGCGTTCGGCCTATGCCGAGGCCAAAGCTGCCGGCGCGGATATGATTGCGTTTCCTGAGATGTTTGTCACCGGCTATCAGACGCAAGACTTGATCATGAAACCCGCCTTTAGCAGCCATGCCATGCGCGCGATTGAGGCCTTGGCGCCTCTCACGCAAAACGGTCCTGCGCTTGGGATTGGCGGACCATATGCCTATGGTGACAAGCTTTACAACGGCTATTGGATTCTGGCCGATGGCAAAGTCCAGACGACTGTTCTGAAGCATCACCGTCCCAATGAGACCGTATTTGACGAAGTGCGCTTGTTCGAAAGTGGCGACGTGCATGGGCCGTATCGTGTCGGTCCGATCCGCATCGGCACGCCCATTTGCGAAGATGCATGGCACGCAGATGTGCCCGAAGCCTTGAGCGAAACAGGCGCAGAGATCCTTTTGGTGCCCAATGGGTCGCCGTACTACCGCAATAAATTCAATCGCCGTTTGGCGCATATGGTCGCGCGGGTGACAGAAACTGATCTGCCGCTGGTCTATCTGAACATGGTCGGTGGCCAAGATGATCAGGTGTTTGACGGTGGGTCTTTCGTCCTCAACCGTCACGGCAAAATCGCGCATCAATTGCCTGTATTTGATGAGCACTTGCGCCACGTCGATTTTGTCAAAACCGATGAAGGCTGGACCGCCGAGGAAGGCGAGATCACTCCGCATCCAGACGAGTGGGAACAAGATTACCGCACAACTGTGGAAGCCTTGCGCGATTACATGGGCAAAACGGGCTTCAAAAAGGTGCTTTTGGGCCTGTCTGGCGGCATTGATTCCGCGATTGTCGCCACGATCGCTGCCGATGCGCTTGGCCCCGAAAACGTGCGCTGTGTGATGTTGCCGTCTGAGTACACGTCACAAGGTTCGCTTGATGATGCCAAAGACATCGCCAATCGTTTGGGCTGTCATTATGATTTCGTGCCGATCAAAGCAGGGCGTGATGCAATCACTGATACGCTCGCGCCGTTGTTTGAAGGCTACGATGAGGACACCACCGAAGAAAACGTGCAATCGCGTTTGCGTGGGTTGTTGTTGATGGCGCTGTCTAACAAGTTTGGCGAAATGCTTTTGACGACGGGCAATAAATCCGAAGTGGCAGTGGGCTATTGTACCATCTATGGCGACATGAACGGTGGCTATAACCCCATCAAAGACATGTACAAAACCCGCGTGTTTGAACAATGCCGCTGGCGCAATGCCAACCACCGCCCGTGGATGGCTGCCCCCGCAGGCGAAGTGATCCCAGTGTCGATCATCGATAAGCCTCCGTCAGCCGAGCTGCGGCCCGACCAACGCGACGACGACAGCTTGCCACCCTATGAGATCTTGGATGCTATTCTTGAGGGGCTTGTGGATCATGAGCAAAGCGTGGCCGAATTGGTCGATGCTGGGTTTGAGCATGCGACTGTAAAGCGCGTCGAACACTTGCTCTACATCTCAGAATACAAACGCTTCCAATCTGCGCCAGGCACCCGCCTGACGCCGCGCGCGTTCTGGCTGGACCGCAGATATCCGATTGCCAACCGCTGGCGCGATCAGGGGTAGGAGACTTGCGGCACACGTCAGATTTGGTACGCTTTGTTCAGGAGGTGCTGCGTGGCTGAAAACAAAACGCAAGTGACCGTGGTCGATCCAGCAGATTATATTGATGCGGTGGAGCACCCGACCCGTAAGTCTGACGCGCAGGCGCTAGACGCATTGTTCCAAAAAATCACAGGATTTGCGCCCAAAATGTGGGGGCCGACCATCATTGGCTATGGGGCTTATGATTATTCCTATGACAGTGGTCGCACAGGGTCTTATTTGGCCACGGGGTTTTCGCCTCGCAAAACCAACTTGTCGATTTACATCATGCCTGGCTACGCAGATTTCAGCGATATTCTTGGAAGGCTCGGCAAACACAAAATCGGAAAATCCTGTCTTTACGTCAATAAATTGGCCGATATCGACATGGCGGTGCTTGAAGAGTTGATCCGCGCAGGTCTTGATGATTTGACCGAAAAATGGCCTGTGCGTTCAAGCTAGGCGCAGCGCACCACGCGGCGCTTTGCGGGTGAATTTGCCAAGACACATCTCGTCTGCCAAGCTGACAGCCTCTTTGTGCGTACTGTACTTTTTGAGAAAGTGAGATCTGACATGCCGTTTCCTGACTTTATCACTGCGTTTCCAAGTATTGATGTTCCGTTTTCCGAAGACGTTTTGACCACAGCCGTCGTGCGATCCGATGCCGGTTTGGTGGTGTTCTTTACCTTTTTGAAGGATATGGAACTGCCCAAACATTCACATGGCGCACAATGGGGGACCGTGGTTGAAGGCGAGATTATACTGACCATCGGTGGCGACACCAAAATCTATCGCGCCGGTGACAGCTATTCGATCTCTGCAGGCGTTGAGCACGGTGCCACGATCAAAGCCGGCACGCGCGCCATTGATGTTTTTGAAGAACCGGACAGGTATAAAATCAAAGACTAGTCTTGGCGCTGAAGCCAAAATATGCGGGCCTGCGCGCCCAAAATTGAACACCATGCAAGACGGGTCTTGCGCCCGTGGAACGTCTTAGTTACGACAGCGCCTTTCTGTCTTAGGAGCGTCCCATGGACTTGACTGTTGGTATTGATTTCGGAACCTCCAACTCTGCTGTGGGGCTGAATGTGAACGGTCAGCCATGGTTGGTCGAAGTCGAGGCGGGATCCAAAACTTTGCCGACAGCCGTCTTCTTTGATGCGCGCGGCAAAATGCACTTGGGATCGGCGGCCAACAAAGCTTTGATCGCGGGTGATGAAGGTCGCTACATGCGGGCGCTGAAATCGGTTTTGGGCACGCCTTTGCTGCGCGAAGAGCGCCTTATCGGTCCAAAACGTCAAAGTCTTTTGGATGTGATTGCGAAATTTTTGTCCGAGCTGCGCACGCGCACCGAAGATCAAATTCGTCAACCAATTTCAGGCGTTGTGTCTGGGCGTCCTGTGCGGTTTCATTCCAGCAATGATGCGGCCAACGATCAAGCGTTGATTGACTTGACCGAGGCTTACACGCGCGCTGGATTCAAACACATCGATTTTCTGCCAGAACCCGAAGCTGCGGCACTGGCTGCGCAAGATTTGGCCGCTGGTGAGATCGGCATGGTGGTGGATATCGGCGGTGGTACGTCTGACTTCACGGTGTTTCGCAAGGACGCTGGCAAAGCGGACATTCTGGCATCTTACGGCGTGCGTTTGGGCGGCACGCATTTGGATCGCGCGCTGTCACTAGATCACGTGATGCCGTTGTTTGGCGCGGGCACTGAAGTGCGACGTGCCTTGGCCGAGGGGCTTTTGCCGGTGCCGGCAACGCTGTTCAATGACTTGGCCACTTGGCAAACCATTCCGTTTTTGTACACCAAAGACACGTTGCGTTTGGTCAAAGACCTGCAACGACACGCTGTGGAGCCTGACAAAATCGACCGTCTGTTTGAAGTGATCGAGGCCGAGCTTGGCCATGATGTGGCCTTTGCCGTGGAAGCCGGCAAAATCGCGGCCAATATGGGCGGGCAGGGCGTTATTGAGCTGGGGTTGGTCGAAAAGGGCCTGACTGCTGCGCTGGATCAAGACGCGATGGACCTATCGCTCGCGCGTTATAAAGCTGATCTGTCAGAGGCTGTGCGCGAAACCTTGACGATGGCGGGGATTGCCCCCGATGCGATCGGCGCGGTTGTCTATGTGGGCGGCACCAGCTTGATGTCGATCGTGCCAAACGCGGTGAAAACCGTGTTGCCCAACGCGCGCGCCATTCAGTCTGAAGCCTTCACTGCGGTGGTTGATGGGTTGGCGATTGCCGCAGGGCAAAAGCAATACGCTTAGTAGTCCCACCATTTGTCGATCTTGGCGATGTCTGCGTCTGACCAGCCAAAGTGATGGGCCAATTCGTGCACGGTGACATGGGCGACCATTTGCTGGAGCGTTACATCCCCACGTAGACACCATTCGTCTAAAATCGGACGGCGAAACAACCAAATCGTGTCGGGGGCCGTCGCTTGATCCATAGTGGCTTTTTCGGGCATCGGAATGCCTGTGTAGAGCCCCGTTAGGGCAAAAGGATCCTCAAGGCCGATCTCTGCCATCAGGTCTTCAGGCACGAAATCCATCACAGTGACCCCAACGGAGGCAGCCAACACTTTATGCGCTGCAGGCAGGTCAGAAATCGTGGCGCGGGCAATCTGTTCGATCAAATCCAGATCGGGGGCGGTTGCATTCAGCAAGGTGTCTGACATTTTGGGCTCCAATGAGACAGGTTCTGGGCTCAGATATGGACTCTTTGCGCGCAATATGAAAGAGCAAGCGCAACAGGAGATCACCATGAACGTCACACGTTTTGCACCCAGCCCTACAGGCTATATCCACGTCGGCAACCTTCGCACGGCGCTTTTCAATTACTTGATCACACGTAAAGCTGGTGGTCAGTTCATTTTGCGTATCGACGACACGGATCCTGTGCGCTCGAAACAAGAATACATTGATGCGTTGAAAGAAGATCTGACATGGCTTGGGATCTCTTGGGATCGTACCGAACGCCAGTCTGATCGCCTAGACCGCTACACCGCTGCGATGGAAGAGTTGAAAGCCGCTGGGCGTTTGTACGAATGCTTTGAGACACCTGTTGAGCTTGATCTTAAACGCAAAAAGCAACTCAACATGGGCAAGCCGCCTGTGTATGATCGTGCGGGTTTGAAGCTGACGGATGCGGAAAAAGACGCGTTGCGCGCTGAGCGCGGCGATGGTCACTGGCGCTTTAAGCTTGATCTTGAGCGTGTTGAATGGACTGACGGCATCTTGGGCGACATTTCCATCGATTGTGGCTCTGTCTCTGATCCGGTTTTGGTTAAGGCCGATGGGCAGTTTTTGTACACGCCTGCTTCTGTTTGTGACGACATCGACTACGGCGTGACATACGTTGTGCGCGGGTCTGACCACGTGACAAACACTGCGACTCAGATTCAAATCATCAAGGCGCTGGGCGGCACTGTGCCTGAGTTCGCGCACCACTCTTTGCTGACTGGTCCACAAGGCGAAGCGCTTTCCAAACGTCTTGGCACCTTGTCTTTGCGCGATCTGCGTGCGCAAGGGATCGAGCCTATGGCGTTGATGTCTTTGATGGCGCGTACGGGCTCTTCGCAGCCTGTTGAAGTGCGCTCAGAGATGGCTGAACTGGTTGAGGGCTTTGACATTTCCACATTCGGCTCTGCGCCAACGAAATTCGACGTACAAGACCTGTTCCCGCTGACGGCACAAGTCAACTTGGCGCGTCCATTTGCTGATGTTGCTGATGATATTGCGGCGCTTGGCGTGCCTGCCGACAAAGCGGAACTGTTCTGGAACGTTGTGCGCGAAAACATCACCGTCAAAGCCGATATGGCGGGTTGGTGGGACTTGTTCCGCGATGGCGCGACGCCGCTTGTTGCCGATGAAGACAAAGAATTCGTGGCTGAGGCCTTCGCCATGCTGCCCGCCGCACCCTACACGGATGCGACGTGGAAAGAGTGGACGACAGCCGTGAAAGAGGCCACGGGCCGCAAAGGCAAAGGTCTGTTCATGCCGCTGCGCAAAGCCGTTACAGGGCTTGAACGCGGACCTGATATGTCCAACGTAATGCCGCTTTTGCAAAAAGCGCCTGCTTTGTAGGCGCGACGCCCATAAGTTGATTGAAACCCCGCCAAGTATTGCGCTTTGGCGGGGTTTCTTTTGGCTGGATGGCAGGCAGCGACATTGCCCCTCTTGCCGGAATCATTTCAGTCGCATAAAGCTTGTTCAACATCTTCGTTGGGAGAACGTGACACAGCAATGTAAGCACGTGCCGAAGGAGCAACCGCCCCGGTAAACTCTCAGGCAAATGGACCTTCGAAGATCACAACACTCTGGAGAGAGGCGCGTATGCGTCCGCCGAAGGGATAACGATCTCAGGCGCAAGGACAGAGGGGGCATCAGACAAAGGGTCGCTTTGTCGTGGTGCCGGCGTTTTTCCGGTTTTGATATCAGCGCATGTGAGCGCTTGGAGAGAGCAAAATGACGGATCTATCGCGCACAGCATTGTACGATTTTCACGTGGCAAATGGCGGAAAAATGGTGCCCTTCGCTGGTTATGAAATGCCAGTGCAATACCCGCTTGGCGTGATGAAGGAGCACCAACACACCCGCACCGCAGCTGGGCTTTTTGATGTGTCACACATGGGCCAAGTTGCTTTGACGTCATCCGAGGGTCTTGAGGCGGCAATGTTGGCGCTTGAAACCATCGTGCCTGTGTCCGTTGCTGGTTTGAAAGCTGAGCGTCAGCGCTACGGTATTTTCACCAATGATGCTGGTGGCATTTTGGACGATTTGATGATTGCCAACACTGGCGATCACTTGTTTTTGGTGGTGAATGCCGCGTGCAAAGCCCAAGACATCGCACATATGAAAGCGACCTTGCCGGATCATGTAACGGTGAGAGAAATCACCGATCGTGCCCTGTTGGCGCTCCAAGGTCCTGAAGCCGAAACAGCACTTGCACGGATCGTGCCACATGTGACCGACATGCGATTCATGGACAGTCACCGTGTGAATGTGGACGGCGTGGAATGGTGGATTTCGCGTTCAGGTTATACTGGCGAAGACGGATTTGAAATTTCCATCCCTGCAGAGATCGCGGCTGATGTCGCGGCTCAACTGGTGGCTATGGATGAAGTCGCCTTGATCGGCCTTGGCGCGCGTGACAGCCTGCGCCTTGAGGCTGGGCTTTGCCTTTACGGTCATGACATCAACGCAGAAACATCTCCTGTAGAGGGCAATATCGCTTGGGCCATTCAAGGCATTCGTCGCACTGGCGGCGCGCGCGCTGGTGGTTTTCCTGGCGCTGAGCGCATCTTGGCAGAGCTTGAGAACGGCGCGGACAAACTGCGCGTGGGCTTGTTGCCGCAAGGCCGTGCCCCAATGCGCGAAGGCACGCCACTGTTTGCGACCTCTGACAGCACGGATCAAATCGGCGCCATCACATCGGGTGGATTTGGTCCAACCGTGGGCGCGCCTATTGCAATGGGCTATGTTCCATCCGACTATTCGACTGACGGCACCGAAATTTTCGCAGAGTTGCGCGGCAAACGCTTGCCAGTGACCGTGGCGCCAATGCCGTTCCGTCCATCGACTTACAAACGCTAAAACACACAGATTACACAGCTGAGGAACAGACTTATGAAATTCACTGAAGAACACGAATGGCTCCGCGTTGAAGACGATTTGGTCGTCGTTGGCATCACTGAACACGCCGCAACACAGCTTGGCGATGTCGTGTTTATTGAACTGCCAGAAGAAGGCACAATGGTGACCAAAGACGAAGAGATCTGTGTGATCGAAAGTGTCAAAGCGGCCTCTGATATTCTGGCTCCGCTTGACGGCGAAATTGTCGAAGTGAACGGTCCACTTGTTGATGAACCAGCCAAGGTGAACGAAGACGCAATCGGCGATGCTTGGTTCTTCAAAATGAAGATTGAAGACCTGTCTGTGCTCGACGATTTCATGTCCGAAGCCGAATACAAAGCCTTTGTAGGCTAAACTGCACGAGGCCAAGGCGCGTGCGTTTTGGCCTCACTTCTCGCCTGCTTAATGCTGGTCATTTGCCCTAATGCCTGCCCGACACGAAGGAACGCCCTGTGGCCTATACTCCCTCAACATACAACGCCTATGATTTCGCCAATCGCCGCCATATCGGCCCGTCTCCCCAAGAAATGGAAGACATGCTTGATGTAATCGGCGCGCCGTCCTTGAATGCGTTGATCGACCAAACTGTGCCTATGGCCATTCGCCAACTTGAGCCACTGTCTTGGGGGCCAATGACAGAACACCAAGTTCTGGGTGCCATGCGTAAAGTTGCAGGCAAAAACAAGATCATGACGTCTTTGATCGGGCAAGGGTACTACGGCACGGCCACGCCTCCTGCGATCCAGCGCAATATCTTGGAAAATCCCGCTTGGTACACTGCTTACACACCCTACCAACCTGAGATCGCTCAGGGGCGTTTGGAAGCCTTGTTGAACTTCCAAACAATGGTGTCCGACATGACGGGTCTGCCCGTGGCCAATGCGTCTTTGCTGGATGAGGCGACAGCCTGTGCCGAAGCGATGACCATGGCGGAACGCGTGTCTCGCGCGAAGGTCAAAGGCTTTTTTATCGACGAAAATTGTCACCCGCAAAACATTGAGGTGATGAAAACGCGCGCGACACCTTTGGGGATCGAATTGATCATCGGCTCAGTTGATGATCTGGACGCCACGACGGTGTTTGGTGCGATTTTCCAATACCCAGGCACCTACGGCGATGTGCGTGATTTCACTGCTGAAATCGACGCGTTGCATGCCAACAAAGGCATCGCGATCATGGCGACCGATTTGATGGCGTTGACGATGCTCAAAGATCCGGGTGCCATGGGCGCAGATATCGCGGTTGGCTCTGCCCAGCGCTTTGGCGTGCCGATGGGCTTTGGTGGCCCACATGCTGCGTTCATGTCCTGTGCGGACAAAATCAAGCGCTCCATGCCTGGTCGCATTGTGGGTGTATCAATCGATTCCCGTGGCGAGCGCGCGTATCGTTTGTCGCTGCAAACCCGCGAGCAACACATCCGCCGCGAAAAAGCCACGTCGAATGTTTGTACTGCGCAAGCGTTGTTGGCCGTCATGGCATCTTTCTATGCGGTGTTCCACGGCCCTCAAGGCCTGCGTGCGATTGGCGAAATGATCCACTTCAACACCGTGCGTTTGGCCGAAGGACTCAGGGCGTCTGGCTTTAACATTGCGCCTGCAAACTTCTACGACACGTTCACTGTCGATGTTGGCGCGATGCAAGGCGTGATCTTGCGCTCTGCGGCGTCCGAAGGCATCAACCTGCGCGCCGTTGGGAAAGACAAAATCGGGATTTCTGTCGACGAAATGGTCGATGCTGAGATCATCGAAAAAGTTTGGCGCGCTTTTGGGCATGACGCCGTATCTGCAACGGATGCGACTGCTTTGGGCTTTAATGAGGCCCTTGTGCGCGAGAGCGAATACTTGACCCACCCGATCTTTGGCATGAACCGCGCCGAAGGCGAAATGATGCGCTACATGCGCCGTTTGGCAGACCGCGATCTTGCGCTGGACCGCGCGATGATCCCGCTTGGGTCTTGCACGATGAAGCTGAACGCCGCCGTAGAAATGATGCCTGTCACATGGCCTGAATTCAACACGATCCACCCGTTTGCGCCAGTGGATCAATCCTCTGGCTATAAGGAAATGATCGACGATCTATCCGCGAAACTGTGCGAAATCACTGGCTATGACGCCATGTCCATGCAGCCAAACTCTGGCGCGCAAGGCGAATACGCAGGTCTGCTGACGATCCAAGCCTATCACCGTGCCAACGGGCAGGGCGCACGGAACGTGTGTTTGATCCCAATGTCTGCGCATGGCACCAACCCAGCGTCTGCGCAAATGTGTGGGATGCAGGTTGTTGTGGTCAAAACGGCGGACAATGGCGATATCGATATCGACGATTTCCGCGCGAAAGCTGAACAGGCTGGCAGCAAACTGGCAGCATGTATGATCACCTATCCGTCTACACACGGCGTGTTCGAAGAAACTGTCAAAGAAGTTTGCGATATCACCCATGAGTTTGGCGGTCAGGTCTATCTTGATGGCGCCAACTTGAACGCAATGGTGGGCATTGCCAAGCCGGGTGAAATCGGATCCGACGTGAGCCACTTGAACCTGCACAAAACCTTTTGCATTCCCCACGGTGGTGGTGGTCCTGGTATGGGGCCAATTGGCGTCAAGAAACACCTTGAGCGGTTCTTGCCTGGGCATCCCGAAACCGGTGGCGAAACCGGCCCTGTGTCTGCGGCGCCTTATGGTTCTGCCTCCATTTTGCCGATCTCTTGGGCTTACTGCATGCTCATGGGCGGCGAAGGCCTGACCCAAGCGACCAAAGTTGCGATCTTGAATGCTAACTATTTGGCGTCACGGCTTGATGCGGCGTTCCCTGTTTTGTACCGCGGCAAAGACGGTCGCGTGGCGCATGAGTGCATCATCGATCCGCGCGCTTTTGATGAGAGCGTGCATGTGACCGTGGACGATATTGCCAAACGTTTGATGGATTCAGGTTTCCACGCGCCAACGATGTCTTGGCCTGTGGCTGGCACCTTGATGATCGAACCAACCGAGTCTGAAACCAAGGCCGAGTTGGACCGTTTTGTCGAAGCTATGCTGTCGATCCGTTCCGAGATCGCGCAAATCGAAAGTGGTGCTTTGCCGGTGGACAACAACCCACTGAAACACGCACCGCACACGGTGAACGATCTGGTTGCGGATTGGGATCGCCCATACAGCCGCGAGCAGGGCTGTTTCCCTCCAGGGTCCTTCCGTGTCGACAAATACTGGCCGCCGGTCGGTCGCGTTGACAACGTGCATGGTGATCGCAATTTGATCTGTTCCTGCCCGCCGCTTGAAAACTACGTCGAAGCTGCGGAATAAAATGAAAGGCCCTGATCTTCGGATCGGGGCCTTGAATATTTCAGCCTATGTTCTGATATATTCTATATGATGAATTTGAATAAGGATCGCCCCATGACCTACCCAGTGAAAATGGCTTGCTTGAAATGCGGTCAAGGCAATCGGGTGCCTGCTGAAAAACTGTCTGCTGGCCCAAAGTGCGGCACCTGTGGTGGCGTTCTGGTGACGGACAAGGTTGCTGAGCTGAACCCAACTTCTTTGGCCAAAGCGTCCAAGTTGGATGATATGCCGCTTTTGGTCGACTACTGGGCGCCTTGGTGTGGCCCTTGCCGGCAGATGGCCCCTGATTTTGCGAAGGCAGCAATTGCGCTCAAAGGGCGCGTACGCTTTGCGAAAATCAACACGCAAGACTTTCCAATTGTGTCACAAAAGAACAATATTCGCGGCATTCCCGCGCTCATATTGTATCAAAATGGCAAAGAAGTTGCACGATTGGCGGGGGCCCGTCCAGCACGTGACATCGTCGCTTTTGTTCAGAAGAACGTGAAAAAGCTGGCCTAATAGTCTTTCTCAAAGAACACGCCAAGGCTGGTGTCGCCATCTGGGGACATCGACCCTTTGAACGTGACGGTATCTGACGCGTCCAAATTGAGGTTGATGATCGACTTGCCTGCACTGTCGATGGTGACATCTGTGTAAACCTTATCGGACAAATATTTGCCGATGCGCAGGGCGGCCTCACCTTGTTCGGATGTGGTGAGATCCAAATCGTCGACGCCAATGCCATCGCGGATTGATCCAACGACGCCATCGCCGTTGCCCGTCAATGTCGCAATCGCCGCGACAAGCTGTGCCGCCTGAAAGGCTGAGATATCCGATAGGGCACGCCCAAATAGAAACTGCGCAAGGATTTCTTCTTGGGGCAAATCCGGTGATGAGGACAGGGCGAACTTCGGCGCGCTGATGCGTCCGGAGGTCGTCATGCTTATGTCCAGATCATCTGTACTTGTGACCGCCACAAGGGAAAAATTGGGGTCAAAGTCGCCCTGCAACACAAGTCGGCCCTGTTGCAGCTCAATACGTTTGCCAAGAATGCTCAGCCGGCCACGTATCAAGGAAAACTGCCCAACAGGCACGATGTCTTGCGTTGTGCCCGTCAGACGCACGGTTCCCCCAAGCTCAGCATCAAGGCCGCGTCCGCGGATAAAGACTTGGTTTGGGGCCGAAACAGAGACATCCAATGCGATGTCCCGTTGGCTTGTCTGTTTGCCTGCTTCGGCCAAAAGCCCCGCGCGGGCTCGGGTTTGGCGCACCAGTGAGGGTTCAGACTGATGTGTCACATCCAAGATGCCGCCGCCCGCACCAAGTGCGGCAGGTGCAACGCGAATGTCCGTACGGCCAAGCAAAAGCGCACCGCTCACGCGCGGCGTGCCCAACAGCGGCCCCGTGATGCCAAGGCTGCCGCCCACAGTTGTGGTGAACAGATCTGGGCCCGTGAACACAACGTTTTCCAGTGCAATATCAATGTTCGATTGAAAGCCTTGCGTTAAACCAACACGCCCTGTCGCTGTAAAGCGACCACCCGTGTCAGCCGTCGCATTGGCTTCAATTGCAGCGTTTGCATCCGCCAAATTGACACGGAACTGATCGAGCTTGAGCGACAGGCCGGTTGCAGAAACCACCGCACGCGCGTTTTCGCGGGTGGACAGCGTGCCCTTCAATGACGACAGCGCCAACGGCCCATCCAATTGCAGATCAAAGTCAGCGGTGCCTTGCAGCAGTGCACTTGTCGTAAGCGCGTTGACAAGCCCAAGTGGTGCGCTGCCACTGAGCGACAGGTTCGCGCGTTTGAACGTGTTGGCGATTGATCCAGAAACCTGCGCATTGGAACCGCCTGGGCCGGTCATCGTTGCGGAGGCCTGCCAAGGTTCATCCGCCGTGGTTCTTTTGACTTGCGCCTCGGTGGACAAAGGGCCCTGAATGCCCGCGTCTAGGCGACCAATGTCGTCCAAGCTGGCGGTGAACGTCAGATTTGAAGCCGCGCTTGTCAGGCGCCCAGATCCTTGGGCTTGGATTGCTGAGGTGCGCAGATCGAATTGGTTTAGGGTCAGCCCCGTTTCGTCGCGGACAGCAGATATGTCAAATTGACTTTGTCCGGCCAACAGCGCGTCTACTTTGGGGATGCCAATACTTGCGGATTGCGTCGTTCCCCGTAGTTCGGCGTCAAAGCTGCCACCCAAAGGCGTGAAGGTGCCGGTGGCTGTGCCTTGCATAGCACCGTTCATTGCAAGGCCCGTCAGTGGGGCAAACCTTGACAGTTGCGGTGTTTTCACAGAGGCTTTGCCTTTGAAAGCAAACCCGCTGTTCAGGCCTGACACGGTGCCTGTGGCTGTTACTTGTGTCCCTTCGGTATCGAGCTCAAAACCTCGAATTGTCAGGGGGGCGCCGTCGCGCCACAACACTTGTGTTTGCGCCGTTACGTCGGACCCAATGGCTGTGTTGAGCGCGCTATCTGCCAGTTGTATGCCGTTGGCAGCTATACTCACCCCTGCATTCACGGACCGCAACATCGCCAATCCTGATGCATCGCGTCGTCGCGAAATCGTTCCTGTGCCCGTCAAAGCAACGCTGTCTAGGGCAATGTCGTTTTGCCGGTAGTCATCGACGTTAATCGCGGCCGTCCATGTTTCGCCTGTGTTGGCATTGTACTTAGCTGTCACGGCTGCGCGGGTGATAAACCTTTTTTCGCCTGCGAGAGGCAGTAACAATGGGGTTCCGGACGCGTTGGAAATAAGGCCTGAAACGTCGAAAGCGGTCGGCAAGGCATTTGCGTCGATAGCAACCGATCCGCGCAGTGACATCGCGTCCGTTTTCAATGAAAATGCATCAAGCGAAAGCCGCCCGTCTGGGTGGGAAACCCCTTCGGCTCGCAAGGCTGAGGATGGACCAAAAAACTTGGCATAAGACGGATCGAACAGGGGGGTAACGTCCCCGTTAAGGTCGGCGAAAAACGCACGCGCTTTGGGCTGCTCAGATGGCGCAGAGGCGCTGTCGGGGGCATTGCTTTCTGCCTGACTTGGCTCTTCAACCAACGACAACCCTAGCTGGCCTGTCAAACGCGGTTGCCCTTCGGTTGTCAAAGCGATGTCGGCGCGGAAGGTGTCGAGCGGCCCTTCACCCTTGGCGGTCAAGGACAAATCTGGCGAGCCGGGAAGCCCAACCAAGGTCGATATGAAGCCGCCTTTGCCTTCGGTTAAGGACAGATCCAATGCAAGCTGAGTACTTGCGTTGCTATAGGACGAGAAAAACTGGAATGACCCCGATGGGCCAGTCAGGCGCTGGATGTCGAGCGTTGCCGATCCACTGCCTTCTGCTAAATCCGCGCGGCCCTCGAATGTGAGTTCTACGTCTTCGTCTACGCCGAGGAAATCTCTGCCAAGTGTGACGGAGCGTGCGGATATATCCCCAATTTCAATGCC
Source organism: Pacificibacter sp. (assembly GCF_039769035.1). Lineage (NCBI taxonomy): Bacteria > Pseudomonadati > Pseudomonadota > Alphaproteobacteria > Rhodobacterales > Roseobacteraceae > Pacificibacter > Pacificibacter sp. The sequence continues at coordinate 782 of NZ_JBDMZG010000055.1, read as the reverse complement.
AACAGGTAGATCTGGCAGGGCAAAAACCGTTGCCTCGGGCGTGACGTTGGATTGGCCCAAAGTGGGGCGTCGCAGCACCTCGATTGAGGCTGCTGAAAGGCTATTGATTTCAAGCTGACCTGAAAACAATGCCGTGCGTTTCCAGTCAAGTTCCGCATCTTTCAGCGAGAACCAAACGCCCGCGTCGTCCGAAATCGTCAGGCTGTCCAAAGTTGCCTTGGACGACAAAAGGCCTTTGAACCCTTCGATGCGAATGTCGCGCCCTGTGCTGGACAGGTTGTCTTCAAGGAACGCGACGATCAGCGAACGGTCACGCGCACTTTCGGCTTGCGTGTCTTGCGTTTGCGCCCATGCAACAACTGGTAAACAAGCTGCTACGATTATGCCAAACCGTTTTCTCAAAACGCTTGTCCAATCCCGACGTAAATTTGCACCCCGTCGCCAGTGGTGCCAGAGGTGGGCGTCGCGACGTCAAGACGAATGGGCCCAAACCCAGTTTCGTACCGCAATCCAAGGCCAGCACCAGAATGCCATGCCATCGTGTTATCAGGCAGTTCATTTTCTCCAACGGCGCCAATGTCTGCAAATCCTACCGCCATGATCTTTTTGCTGACACGCGCACGCAGTTCGGTTGAAAACCCTAGAAAGCTCGTGCCGCCAGCGCGCACGCCGCCACCCAGATCAACATTCAAAGATTGATAAGGTTGCCCGCGAACAGTTCCGCCGCCACCGGAATAAAACAGCAAATCTGCTGGGGTTTCGTCAATCGCGCTCGCGAGAAT